>CAXFTV010000072.1:0-16052 GCA_964005845.1 uncultured bacterium | reverse complement strand
TCTCAGGTAGCTCTAATCGACCACTGCATTGCCCGCGAAGAGATTGAGATTCGCCCCTATTTCAACGATAGCTTCCTCTCTACTATTACGCATATACCGGCCGGACGCGTACTATCCCAATTCATTGCTTTTCTCGAAGACGTAGCGCAGCAAAGAGCTGATGAAAAAACAGACTTCTGGTCCATGCTGGCGGCACTTGAATGGACAGAGGTCCGGAATTCGACACTGGAATTCGATTTGAGCATCTTTCCCGGTGCCCGAAATTTTGCCGGGGGAGGAAAAATTACCCACATGCGGGAAGGTGAGATCACCCTGAAAAACTTTCTCGGATCACTGCTTAAATCATTTGCCCAACAGTACCTTGAGTTGCTGGAAATCTTCAATCCGGAGCGCCGCATTAGCGCCTGCATCCTAAGCGGTGGCATCGCCCGCAACCTCCCGGCCCTGCACCAGCTCATAGCGCACTTTTCAGGCCTGCAAACAAAAACGGCCACGCGCATCGACGAATCCCTCCTGGGCCTGCGGACCCTGGCCGCTCTTGCCGCCGGTGGCGCCGACAACTACCTTGAAGCCCAGGAAATTTTCGGCCGCAAATGCGATCTCGAATCCGCTTAGCAAGGACTCCGGATACTTCCCGGTCTATGCCGATCTACTGCTGCGCCGCAGATCCAATCCCCATTTAGCCACAGGCAGCCCCTTCACGGGGCAAAGAAATGGGATACCCTGCTAGCGAGACGCTTGTTTCAGCAGAGATTCTTTAGCTTCTGGCTGAAGCGGCCGCAAGCCCTTCGACATGAAGCTCTACGCTACCATTGCTCATTTCCGTTTCCTCGACCATTCAGTGCGCCTTCCCATGTTGTCGCGCAGACGCTGAGATAAAATCTGCATCATATTGAAAGCAATCGAAGAATAGCGCCGCAGCAGGCGTTCTAAACTGCGCCGCTGCAAGGACAAAAGGCGCACATCTTCAACTGCGATTACTGAGGCCGAGCGCGGCTCGTCGTCGATGAGGGCCATATCCCCGAATACCTCCCGCTCCTCCAGAGTTGCCATCAACTTACCCTCGTTTCCGGCGTCTTCATCGCCAAACTTTCTCACTTCGAGATTACCCCGCACCACGATGTACATCTTGTCTCCCTGGCTGCCCTCCTCGATTACCGTGGTGGCAGCCGCCATGCTTTCCTCTTCAGTAGTCAGTGCTATGTGGTACAACTCCTCAAGCGGCAGGGCCGCAAAAAAGGAAGATTGCTTTAGAAAGGTTATTTTCTCCATTGTGGTCAAAGGCAAATCTTCAGCTGCCATATCCAGGCCTCCGCTTTGGGAACGCATCTCTATTATAGTTTCTCCAACCTGAGGTGCCAGTTCAGTGGATAATTTTTCAAGAAGGTACAATTTGTCCAGATCGCCCAAGGCCCATACCGTCGCCATCTGGGTCCAGGAATCCGCTGATTCAAGCAGATATTCAAAAACCTTATCCGGGTCGATAATATCCCATCCGCACAAGGCCTTCGCCGCGACCTTTTTTTCGGCGATATCGTCCTCTATCAGGGGCAACAGGCACCTCATCAGTTCGCTATCGGCGATATTTTCCAGCAATTCGATAGCATTTTCTCTGGCCTCTTCCTGATCCTCGCTCAATCTATCCAGCAAGTCGCTTACCACATCCACATCGCCCAGACTCCCAAGCAAGCGAATTGCCCCGGTCTTTACAATCTCATTCTGGCCTTCCAATTGGTCTCTCAACACCTCCAGCGCCGGGGTCAACCCCTGCCTCTCAAGCAAATCTATGGCTACGAGATAACGATTAGCTTCTACCAGACGATCTCTACAGGATGCCATCAATAGGGCAATTAATTCTTCGCGGCCGAGTTCAATCAGGGCACCTAACAGTCCTTGCCATTCTCTTAGATTACTATTTTTTAAAGCTCCGATCATAGTGTGCCAGTGCCGCTCATCCCCCACCCTGCCCAGTTGCCTTATCACCGCTTCCACCACGTCCGGGTCCGGGTCGGCCAACATCCCTAACAAAGCTTCGAATATGCCCTCATGGCCCAGTTCCCTGAGGTTTTCAACAGCTGCTTCGCGAACGGAGGGATAGGAATGCTTGAATTTTTCCAGCAATTGCGGATAAAGGGATTGCTCTCCTATGCGCCCGACTGCCTGGACACCTGCAATAATCTCGTCGACCATTTCGCTGTTCAACAGGGTTGCCAACTCGGCATGGCGTTTAGCTGCTGAGTCGCGATGTTGCAAATAGGCCAGAATAGCCAAAAATTCGGCCCGTAAAGCAGCCGGGCGGGCATCCAGAGAAAGTCGCGGCACAATCACCTCGATTACCGCCGCGTGCGCCCTACTGCCAACACTCATTCTGCTTCCACCATTTTCCTCTATCCCCAACAACCGCGAGAGTGCCCGAGCCGCATTCAAACGAACATCCTCCTCTGCGTCGTCCAGACGGGCCAAGACCCGTCTCAAAATCTCCTCATCTAGTCCCTCCGGATTATTTCCCAGTGCTTCTAGCGCTGCGGCCCGAATGCTGTGGTTTTCGTGCTCTATTAACGCCAGGCAAACTTCCTGCACTACCGGACCCGGATTCTGGCGCAGAATTTCAATTCCCATTTGCCGCACTCCGTCATTGCTATGCTGCAAAAGACTGCGCGAGAATTCCGCCGACTTGGATATCAGTTCGTTAAGCGAGGCCATGGCTTGGGCATCATCCACATCGATATCCTGCTCGCGGACCATCCTGATCAGCACCTGGGTATACGATTTTTTGAATTTCCACCCAAAAATCACCACTCCTCCACTGATTATCATCAGGATGGAAAAAAACTCGACCAGGGAAACCAATTCACGGGCGTGCAAATAGGTCAAACCGGCACCCAGCAACCCTCCTAGAAGCGCGAAACCACCTTCCATAATCATCCGGGTGCCATCGCTATGGCGCTGGGGAACCATCTTCATCAGCACCTGATAAGTGGGTGCAATAACGCTGTCGAGGAAGATGAAATTGACCAAGTTGAAAACGAATATCACATAAATTTCTGGCATCCCCAAAGCCCCATCGGCAGATACTATGAATACCAGGCCAATAAGGGCATAAAACATACAGACCCACAGGTAGATCTGCCCGGCACCGAGCCAGCGCAAGAACAGGCGCAGCAAAAAAGTGGTGACCAGCAGGGTACCTATACCGGTCGTGCCGTAAAAGAGGCCGAAGAAACTTGCAATTTCTGCTTCTGTAGAACAATTTTCCCGCACCACTACATTGAAGCCATAGTGAATAGCGGTATAAAGGGCAAAAACCACAATGGATAGCAGGAATAACAACCTCAGATAGTTAGAATGGAAAAAATAAATCAGATTCTCCTTGAGGCTGGAAAAATCTCGCTGCTCCCCTCCTTCGATGGAGACGAAATAGCGCCGCACAAGAGGCCGCAAAGCAAAGATGGCCAGCGCCAAGATAATTAGACCCAGGGCGTACAGTTGGTACGAAGCCATCAATGGACTAAGGAAACGGACCGCAAACCCCCCCGAACTTTCACCAATGATGGTGCTGGCAGCCAGCAGGGGAAAAAGCACTTTGGCCCGCGAGGTATAACAAATACCTCCGGCGACTATCCAAATTTGGAATCCGGCCAAACTGCGGGCCAGTTCGGTAGAAATGAAAAGGAAGGAATAAAATGCGCTGTGAATGGAAGCATTGTCCCAGTGATGTCCAAACCACAAAATCCCGGTGTTGCACAACAGTAGCAGGTACACCGCCCACATCAGCACAAAGAGTAGGCGACGTCGCTTGATTGCGGAACTCAGCCAGAATAGCACCGCCATACTCAGGGAGAAAAGAATCGCAATCCAGCTGTACATCAGGGGAAGTTGCTCAACGCCGACCCGGATATTAAAGACGGCGGCGGCCACACTCTTTACAATGCCGTCGGTCACTGCGACCATAAAAAAAATTGCGCCGGCATGCAATAACCGGGGCAATTCATTTTGCCGCAGAGCGAGTATTCCGAGAATCCGATCCATGTTAATTAAGGGCCTTTGCTACTTGCGCCCCAGGCGCTTATCTTCCACCTCCAGCCACTCGTGATACCCCCGTGGCATTGCCTCGGGGAGCCCCAGGCCGGCCTCCTGGCGCCAGCGCAACAGGGGATGGCGGCGATCTTTTTGGGGCAATTGCACCCTCTCACCAATGGCCCCGGACTCGAAAATAGCCATCATTATTTCCAAAACGTGCCCTCCCTCAATACCGCTGCTTTGATGTTCGCGGCCTTCGTCCAGGGCATTGACATACTCGTCCGCGTAGCTGTAATCCGGTTCGCTGGCCGGTCCATCAGGATCATAGGATGCAGGGACAACTGGTTCCAGAGCTTGCCATTCGCAGTTTTCCAGACCAGGCAGGAAGTTCGGCACGGGCAACCACCAGGCATCACCTCTCCAAAGCAATCGCCCCTCGCTGCCAATGACCTCGAGGGCATAGGCATTGCTGTCCATCTTGGCAAAACGGTGCTGCAGTAACGAAGCGGTAATACCCCTTTCAAACTCCAGGGAAGCGGTGATGTGCTCGCCGGCGATGAACCCCATGCCGCTGGGGGCTGGCAATACATCATCTGGCCGAATAGCTCGCCCATCCGTTAGTACCTGGGCCGTAACGCTGCGACAATGTCCCCCCAGGCGCAGCATATTGTTGAGCATGTGGGTACCTATATTCATCAGACCATAGCCGCCGTAATACCCTTTGCCACTACCGCAAAGATAGCGGAGTTCACCGATCCGACCTTCTTCGACCGCCCGGACTAAAGCGCCTAAGGCGGCACCCGTCCGACCCTGGTGGTGCACCGCAATACGGACCCCTTTTTCGCGCGCTCTGGCAAGCACGGCATCGCTTTCTTCCAGCGCGGTGCACATCGGCTTCTCCACATCGATATGCACGCCATATTCCAGCACTCGCATAGATAATTCGTAATGAAATTCGGTCCCCGTTGGAATTGCCACGATGTCGGGTTCGGTCTGCTGAATCATTTCGTCCAGATCCCGATAGAGCGCCCCGACTCCAACCTCCTCACCAAGAGTATTCAGACGTTCTGGAACAAGGTCACAAAGTCCGACGATTTCGGTGCGCGGATGCTGGTGGTAAGCCAGGGCTGCAGCAGTGCCCCGCCCCCTGCACCCGAGGATGGCAACGCGATAGGTTTTCAAATTTTTCCTCCGGAAACAATAAAAGTTTATGCCTGCCTATAATTCGGCTGGGAATCATTGAGCGTTGTATTTGGGAAAGAGCGGGTCTTCCAGTGCTTCCCGGGTCGTCTGCGAACGTCCGGATTGATCGCCGCCCAGCCAGCGGTAGGCCCGCGGATAGAGCGCCAGGGAGCGATCCTCAAGAGGAAGTTTGAGCGGCACGCTGCCCCACAGCGCCGAGTACTTGGCGGCGATGGCCACTTCGAGAGACTGGCGCAAATCGGACCCGGAAATGTATAACTCGCCACCCTTTTCAAGCACTTCCAAAAAAGACAGGATAGAGGTTGCCATATAGGAAAAACGGGGGTAAGCTAAGGGGGTATAGGGCCGCTCCACCCTGATGCGCTTGCCACTGGGGTCAAAACCCTGGTAAATTTCGGGTGCACCCCAATCCCAGCGCACCAGTGCCTCGTCGCTCCATACGTCGACGCCGCGATGCGGCGTCTGCTCGCCGAAAACTGTGCATGCGAGGCCATTGCTGAGCTGAAAATGGGCATTGATTATCAGGCCCTCATCGCTCTCGCCCCGAAGCGCTTCTTCGGGTTTGCCCCAGGCGATAACTTCGCTCACCTCGGCCTGGGCCAGCAAGCGCAATACGGCGATGTGCTGGCAGCCGCCGCCCGATATTTCCCCCCCCCAGCCGTGCACGCTGGCGCCGCACAGGGTGCCGTAGTCACCGGCGCGCAGCCAGCGTGCCGCCTCCTGCACCTCGCCCATTGCCCGCTGTAGATTGCCCCCGGCAAAAACCACGCCGCGCTCCTGGCAGGCGGCGACCATGGCATCGACATCGGCCAGACACGCCCCGATGGGCTTGTCGGTGGACACGCCCCTGACACCGGCCTGGGCGCTGGCGATCACCGCCTCTTTGATGTATTTGCCCGGCAATACCACCACGGCGATATCGGGGACGATTTCCCGGTACATTGCCGCTGCATCCTGGAAAAGAGCGCTGATGCCGAAGCGCTCGCCCACGGCCCGGCGGCGCTCGGGATTGTATTCGGCGACGGCTACCAACTCGGTATTCGGCAGAGTCTGGTAGACCTCGGCATAGTGCTGCCCGAGACGGCCGCAGCCAATAATGCCAACGGTGAATTTATCTTCGGCCAAAAGTTCCTCCTTCACATTTGGTGATCAACCCTATTTTCTACCACTTTTTTTCCACACGTCTATCATTTGGGGGCCGCTGGAGATATACTCGTTCGTATCTACCTGCTCCATGCTCCGCAAGCGCTCGGTCACGGCGGAAATGCGCTTTACCTGTTCTTCGATTACAAGCAATTTGCCAACGATCTTTTCATCCAGATTCGGATTGAGCAAACGCAGGGCCTGGGCACTGCTCGAGATGATGCTCAGCGGATTGTTGATCTCGTGATTAACAGTGATGACCATTTGCCCCACCGTGGCCAGTTTCCCAACCCGGACCAGTTCCTCCTCCAGACGTTTCTTTTCAGTCACATCCTCCGATACCAGCATGACGCCCCCCGTCAAACCCATGGATTCGGGCAATGGAATCACCGTCGTCGCCAGAAACAGATCCCCCGCATCGGTGGGATAGGCTTGTTTCCCCGCGTCCAGCAATTTGCCGCTTTGCAATACAGACTCACACATACGTTGCCATTCCGTCCCCGGTTCTGGGGGCAATAGCTCGGTCAAAGTAGATCCAACCGAGTCGAAAAGAGTCAGCGCAATACCAAGCTGGCCGAGCAGTTGAATTTCCTGAGGCGTTATGAAGTTGACCCTGAGCTCACTATTCAAAACAATGACCCCCAGAGGGATGTTTTTTAGTACATTTTCATTATATTGCCGTATTTTGGACAGGATCTCCTCAGTTTGAATATGTTCTGTTTCATCTTCAAAGGCCACCAGGAAAACACCCTCTTCTTCTTCAACTGCGTACGCACGTATCTCGTAGATATGTTCTCCGTGCCTCCACTCGAAAATTTCCTCATCTCCCGGCACAGCTAACTGCGCCGTGGCCAGAGCAAGTTGGTCGCTCAAATCAGTATCGGCGGCAATGGCGGCCCCGAGCAAATCCCTGGAAGTTTCGTCGCTGCGGGAACGGGAGCGAATGCCGAAAATACCGAGCACGCGCTGGCTGTAAGCCAGGATCCGAAGTGCCCCATCTATGGCCATTAAGGGCAGGGGAAGTTTTTGCAGAAACTGCTGGTTCATTACTCCAACCCCGGTTTCACACGGGGAATATCTCTCAAGCTCTCGTGCATCTGCCCCATGATTTTCTCTACATCATCCATATCCATTTCAAGTGTCTCGAGAATCTGCGCCTGCAGTCGAGGAATCTTGCGATCCCCCCCATTCCCAAAAGCCTCGGCACGACACAACACATCTGCCAACTGCACCAAAGCGGTTCGTTCGCCGTATTTCAGGTCGGGATGAAAATTGTGGTGGTACATGATGGGCTCTACCAATTTTTCCGGCAAAGTCCACTTGGCAAGTAGCCACCCTCCGATGGTTCCGTGATTGATGCCTGCACCTAGTACCCTCCTGTCCTCTTCGGCTTTATAAAATAACATATCCGCTTTTTTTACCCGGAGGAAGACCTGCCGATATTCCGCTTCCAGGCTTTTGTGCAATACCACCTTGCCCAAATCGTGCAATAAACCGATAGTGGCGATCTCTTCGGGATCGGACATCTCCAGATGGTTGGCGATCAAACCACAGGTGCGCGCACATGCCTGGGAATGTTCCCATAAACCGGGAATGGCGCCGCTCATCAAGTCGAGTACTGAAGAACCGAGGACCAGACTTTTAACCGCGTC
This sequence comes from uncultured bacterium, assembly GCA_964005845.1. Taxonomy (GTDB): domain Bacteria; phylum Latescibacterota; class UBA2968; order UBA8231; family UBA8231; genus CAXFTV01. Next base: position 8,034 of record CAXFTV010000072.1, on the reverse strand, counting down.
AAAGCCAAGCATGGTTACCGCATGCGATATAGTCGTTATCGATCTGGAAAAACCGTACAATCCAGAGTTGACCAGTTTGAGCACCTTGGCAGACAATACCTGGTCTCTGGCTATTTCGGCACCCACTTGCCGGCTGCTGGTAACCGGATCGTCCACCATTTCATTGATGTGGAACACTACATCGGGCAGACTGGGCAAATTGGTGGCATTTTCCACCCGCTCGCGCAAATCCGCCTGGTCGCTTGCCGATGGGGATTCCACCATCTCTTCGCCAATCCCGGTCCCTGCTTCGCTTACAACTATTTCAGCTACCGGCTCGGCTCCGGGGATGAGATGGCAACGAGCTATTTCCTTAATGCGCATCATCACCGCATCTTCAACCAAATCCTCAAAGCGATGTTCCAATTCTGCGAGCAACTCTGCGGCATTTACTACCAGGTCATCCGGATTCTCGCCCTCGATGGCGAGGCGGAGAACCCCGCGATTTTTCAAGCGGGAAATGAGGGCGCTATTGAGCTTGATTCCCCTGGGCAAAAATCGCTGGTTTTTGTCGTCGTAGACCGGTTCGGCAACTATGTCCCCCACCTTGACTTGGTCTACGGATATCTCTCGCATTTAGTCTACTTTCTCCCCTAGCGAGCATCTGCCAATACAGCTTTTTTCCAATAGCTTTTAAAGTGGGAGCGCAGCCAGTCCAGTGGGGTAGTACACAGCGCGTTAAATCCTCCCCAGGTCCAGCGCAATGGCCAGGCCCGTCGCCAGGCGACCCGGTGAAAAATCTTTGCCCGCTCTCCCGTCGCTAGCTCCACGCTCTGACTGAGTTTTGTGAGGACTCTCTCATAGGTGGAATCAATGAGGTTGCTGGCGTGCTGCTCCAACTTCTCTGGTTCGACGACCTCGACCCGCGGGCATACCATGCCACTTTCTCTGAGCACGAACCCATCGATCCAATCCTGGGGCACCAGACCCTTTTGGGATGCGGCGGCCCCGGCGATCGTCTGGTGATTCATTACCGCATAAGTGCGACAAATCAGCGGCCTCACTGGATAAATACTGCAGTTGTGCCCAGCGTCTAGAAAAGGGCATTGCCGGGGTCGCTCCAATCTGAAATTGAGCAAATCTCGCTGGCGATGCGGGGGGAAATTCTCTTTGACGTACTCGACGATATTTTTGTATTCGGCACTGTAGAGCGGAAACATGGTGGCGTAGTCATTGTCGAATTCATCATCGGTCAGCACGCAACACTCGCCGGAATGGGCACAGCGCGTCGCAGGTACCTGATCGTAGAGCTCCTGTAGCTCACTGGCCAAATCCCGCTGGGACATAGACAAATATACCCTCTCTTAAAAATTTACTCCCCAAGTTATCTCAAAAATGCAAAATGGATGCACTCCCCGCAACCAGTGCTTGACAATTAAGTTCTGCTACTTCTATATTCGGAAATAAAAGTGTGCTTATGGAAAGGGAAAAACGCAAATTTCTGGGCGTGGTATTCCAGTGCTGTAAGGTCTACGCACGAGTTTATATCAATAAGGAAAAAACTGCTTATAAGGGCATGTGCCCGCGCTGCGGTAAACAAATCGAATTAAAAATCGGCCCGGGCGGTACCGACACACGCTTTTTTAATGCCCATTGAGTTTCTCCATTACCGCTTCTGCTCTGCGGCAAATCAGCTCTTCACTCTCCGGGGCAATCATCCGGATGCTGGGATAAACCTTAAAAGCCATATCAACTTCGTAACCCCCGTGCACGTATTCGTCTGCAGTCGGCACATACCCAATACAACCGTTGGCAAAACCGCAGAGGATGGCCACTCGTGGCGCCGCCGGTTGCTCCAGGCGCAGTTGGTAGCGCACAAAAATTTCTCCCTCCATGCCCAACAATATCAACGAGCCAATTCTGAGCCCCTGGATCTCGAATTCCTGAAAATCATCCCCGCAAGCCCTGGCTGCCAGCATCGCACGCGTCCAATCGAGATATGCCAAGGGCACTCTCAATTTCCAGATATCACCACTGCCTTTGGCAACCTTTCCCCTCCACAACTTAAGCTGCGATCGCAGTTTCTCAAACTCCAAGCTGAGCCTTGAGGGAGGTTGGAGAAAAGGTAATTGCAGCATCTCGCTGCTAGCCTTAATTACCCCCGAATCCAGTAATTCGGCACGGTCCAATCCCGCCATTACTGCCTCGCCTAGTTCAGCGCCGATCTCCTCTACATTTTCGAAATTCCCGTTGATCACGCGCGGATTGATATCGCCGCAGGCGCCATTTACAAAAAGGGCCGGCTTCTGAGTACGGCTTTCAATGTAGCGCGTGGCGGCACCGGCAAAATCACCGCTGATGCGGTGGTTGGCGCTACCGAGGACCACCGGATGGCAGGCATGACTAAATAGGGTTGCCACGTGCCCCTGAGTACCCTCAATGCGAACGACGTGAGCATAAGGTGCCACTGGTCCAGCTGAGCGCCCTTCCCGTTCCCCGTTTGGCCGATACACCCAGCGCCGGTTGAATCCAACTTGCACCGCTACCTTCTGGTACGCCAGGCGGACTTCAGTCATTGAACCGCCCGCCCGAACTACGAGCTGGACGACCAGATCTTCAACCCACTGGAGATAGGGCAAATCTACCTGCCCCATACCTCGAAACGGAATTGTCAAAGGCCCGGCATGAGTATGGGAACAGCAGATCATCAAGGAATCCGGGGCAATATCCATTTCGGCCAGGACGCGCCGCCGGATTCGCTCTACTGTTGCCGCCTCCAGCGCAATCAGGTCCAGGACGACCAGCCCGATTTTTCGTTTCCCCTGAGAAAAGACGAGGGCTTTGCCCTCCAGTGCATCGTGGACGTCTAAAGCGCCAGAACGCCGCCCCCAGTAGCCACCCATGTGGATGCCCGGAGGTGGTGTTATGGCGGCTGTGGCACAACCCGCTCTTAGTTCATGGCGATCCATCCGCCGCTACCTCATTCCAGCCGGGAGGCAAGACCAGCAATGCCCCCCCATTGGCAGTCGCATTGTAGAGCGCCTGCAAATCCACAACCCTCAACCTGAGCGCAGGAGAGCGTGGCCGTCCCCAGGCCGGCGATGCATAGATAATTATTTCATTGGAAAAATAGAGGGCACAATGGCCCGTCGCCCGCACTGCCAGACCCTGCTCCCAATCAAAAGGCCCGGATGCCAAAGCGGACCAGGGATCACTTGGACGATAGCGCCGGATGCGGTTCGTTATTTCTCCAACTCCTATCCTGCTCTTCCCAAGCGAATCCAGCAATACTGGACATTGGCGCAAAATTGCTCTGCCGTGATGCAGATTCACCTCACCCGCTTGACGGTCCACCACCAAGTAGGGGCGATCCGTTTCTATTAGTTTCAACCAGGCCCGCAGAGTCTGATTTACATGCTCCAGATCCCGCTTTTCAAGGGCGTTGCCCAAGCTGCTCTGGAGTAAAGACAGAAGGGCCAATAGCGACCAGAATTTGAGCAAAACCCCAATCCCTCAAACGAAAAAAATGGTCCCCGGCGCAGTCCGTGGAAGCTCCTCCCTTCCACCCCTCAGCCCCATCAATGCACCAACCCGATTTTCCCAGTATTCATGGCTCCAATCACGGACTGAGCAAGACCTTTAGCACCCCTGCTTCCCGGGCTCTATTGAAAGCTGACAGTCCATCCCTCAGTGAATGGCGAGCCTCGATGAGTGGCCCCACCTCAACTTTGCCTGCAGCCAGCAAGTGCAAGGCCGGGGCAAAGGGCCCACAACGCGATCCCACCAGGGTAATCTCGTCGACGACCAGAGATGATGCATCCATGTGCAGGCGGCCGGCATAAGTACTTTTCAGCACCAGGGTGCCACCTGCCCGCAAGGCCATCCGAGCCAGCTCAAATCCCCCCCTATTGCCGGTGCATTCGACTGCTATATCGAATTCACCCTCGGAAAGAGCTGCTGAACTGGCAGTCTGGATGCCAAGATTTTGCAAGCAGGCTAGTTTTTTCTGATGCCGCCCAACCACCAGCAACTCACAACCACTGAGAGCCAGAGTTTGCCCGACCAACTGTCCGAGTTTGCCATCCCCAACGACGAGAACCCTGTCTTTTGCAGCCACCGGTACCTGCTGTTGAATCTGCAGGGCAGCAGCCAGAGGTTCGGTGAAAGTAGCCGCATCGAGCGAGACATTATCGGGCACCACATGTAGATTCTCTTGCGGCAAGCACAAATACTCGGCAAAGGCTCCATGGCGCTTCACAATCCCCAGCACCGTCCGCTCACTGCAGTGCGAGCGACGCCCGCACCGACAGGCAGCACAGCGCCCACAGACGGCATTGATCTCACCTACTACTTTTTTCCCGCCCAGATGTTTCGGCCCCTCTTCGACCACGCCGACAAACTCGTGCCCCAATACCCCGGTATAGGGATAATAGCCCCTTATCAGTTCCACATCAGTATTGCAAATGCCAGCCCGCAATACCCGGACGCGCACTTCGCCAGGAGGGGGTTCGGGCAGGGGCACATCTTCGCGCAACTGCAGGTGATTGTTTTCCAACCAAAGTGCCAGCATGGGTTCAGTAGATGTATACGGGCCAGCCCAGCTGCACCTGCTCGTAGAGGTATTGCAGATCCTTTTCGGCCACGCGCACGCACCCGTGCGTAATGCTTTTGCCAAGATTGATTTCGTAAAAAGTGCCGTGTATCATATAGTCTCGGGCAAAGTAAAGGGCGTATTTTCCCAGCACCCCGCGCTGGAAGCGGCGCACATCTTCGGCGAAGATCGGAATTTCCTCGCCTGCTTCGACAAAAACCCATTCCGGTTTGGTCCACAGCGGATCTTCGACCTTGCGCAACACCGAAAAACGCCCCTTGGGTGTGTCGAATACCCAGCGCTGTTTGCGCTTCCACCACTGCGGACCCTCCAGCTTGCGCCCGCTTCCCGTGGCACATAATGCCCGGTGCAGAATTTGGCGCCCCCTCCTGAGTTCGAGCTGATTTTCCTGGGTATTGATGACGATATAAGTAACTCCGGACTGACCTCGCTGGATATCCTTTAACAACCTGCTATGTTCGGCCTGGAGGCCAGCCAAATCCAGTTTCTCCTCGCTCCCCCATGCCTGCCCGATTGTAAGGCAAACCCAGATCAAAGGCAGAGTACAAATCCCGCAAAAAACTGCCTTCATCTATCCTCTATCCCCCTTCTGCTCAAATTGCAATTCCATTTTACAGAAATATAAAAAAGGCCGGGAAGAAATATCCTTCACCGGCCGTAAAGTCCATTTGCGCTACACCGCGATAGAGATCTTACATCCTCTCATACCAGGGTCGCATCTTTTCGACCATATCGGCATATTTTTGCGCTGCCGCAGCGACTCCTTCTTCGATTGCTGCAGCCTTTTTGGTGGCCTCGGCGGCACTGGACTTGGCCGCATCGAAACTCTCGGAGGCTACTGATGAACGGGCCGCACTCAGGTCGGCATTTGCAGACCCCAATTCGGCGCGCAGTTGTTCGATATCCCCTTCGTTACCCTTGCCAGAGGGGGCCCCATCTAGGCCGGCCTGGGCCCGTTCCAGGGCGGCAGCAGCAGCGCTAATTACTGATTCGGCAGCGCTTTTGGCTTGGGCCTTTGCCGACTCGGCAGCACTTTTGGCCCTTTCGGCCTTGCTTTTGGCATCGGCAATCAAGCTCTTGGTTTTTGCAAAATCCTTGAACAATTTTTCCTTTTGGGTGTTGAGCTCAGTTTGGGCGGCATCGTAGGCGCTCTGGGCGGCATTCAACTCGGAAGAGGCAAATTTTTCAGCGCCGACGGCGCGCGCATCCTGTAAGGCCTTGTTGGCTGCCTCCAAATCGCCCGTAGGGGGTTCGCCACCACAACCAAAGAAGAGTGCCATACTGAAAATTGCGATTACCGAGATCTTCATGTCTTAACCTCCGCGCGGTTGAAAAAGGACTATAGGTTTTTTTTGCCTAGGGATCAGGGAAATTATTTTATTCTGAGTAAAACTCAAGATAAAACAATCTATTAATAAGTACATTGGCTTGTCAAGCGAAAACTCGACAAGGCCGAAACTAAGCATCTTTGGGACTAGGAACGAAAACGGATGGGACGCGGTTTTTGCTTTTCCCGTTCTTGCTGGATTTGCTTTTGCAGATCGAGATATTCCCGTTCGAGTTTGCCAACTTCCCGCCTGATGGGTTCCAACTGACCCTGAGATTCATCCAAACCTGCCTTTAAGCTCTCGATCTTAGCTTTCAACTCTTCTTTTGCAACCTCCAAGCGCTGGATTTTGGGCTTTATCATATTCCTGTACCTGACGTAGTCCATAGTTATTTGAAAGGCATAAAACACGCAGCCTACGCCAAGTATTGCAACAACCCATTCCATAATCAATCGGGTTCCGTATTGACTCCAGAAGTTGGTGAAAATTTATAATTTGCTTCTAATAATCCGCCGCCTTATGGGCCCCAATCGGAGGCGGGCTAGGACCAGCCGAGACTTTCTTAAAAACGCGTCTCTCCTTCCTCCAACTCGCCGTAGTCGCTATCGTCTTCGGGGGGATCGTAAATCCAGCCACATTGCGGGCAGAGCGGTTGTTCGGAATCCTTTTTAGTCCGACACTGGGGGCAACGCTCGCTGCCGAAACGGGCGTATTTTAAGACCACTATCAGTATAATAAAACAGGCGAAAAAAAGCGACCAGAGCATAAATTTTAGGCAGAAGAAAATTGCCCTTTGGGCAAAGGACAGAGGACTAAGCTATTTATCTCCTTGCCCCAAGAGCTGAAAAGAGCAGGGGAAAAAGAGCGACAATTGGAGGTGTTGAAAGCTGCTCCAAGCAGGTTCACAAATTAAACCTATCTCCTTTATAAAAAAGGAGATATAACTTATCCCTACAGAGGCCAATATAGCCTTTCCTCAAGAAATCAGTCAAGGACATTTTAGATTTTAATAAGGCGCTCGCGCGGCATCATAACAGTCGGGGGCCGATTGGGGGCCAGGCTGTTCATCCCCTGCGGGACATTACCCCTGAAGGTCGGGGAGCAGCGCTAGGCGGGCGGACCGGCGCGTATCCATTCGACTCATTTGGGCGCTGAGGACAAGCGCATTTTCTTTAAATGACGGCGGCGCCCCCAGCGGCTTTTGCGGATGCGCTGACGGCGTCCCTGTGGTGGCTGGATATGGCCTTCCCGCTGCAATCCTTCAAAGACCTGGTTCAAGCGGTCCGGGTAGTTGGTGATAATCCCCTCGACGCCCATCAGCGCCAGATCCCGCATGACGATCTCTTCATCGACAGTCCAGGCCCATACTCCAATGGCGCGCTTGCGCATTTCTTCGAAGAAAGCAGGCGTCAACATCGCATGCCAGACGGATAGGGCATTGGCACCAACCTGCAAAATCTGCTTGACCAGCCTGCGTGCCCGAACTCTGGACGGACTGGTCGGCAACTTGCCGACCAACAGGAAGGCCGGGACGGAGGGATTGAGTAATTTGATCCGCTCTACAGTCTGGGGATCGAAAGACTGAATAATGACCTGGCTTTCGGCGCTCATATCCGCGATAATACCGAGCAGGCGTTCGACGATAAAATTCGCCTTGATTTCGATGAGTACCAGAGCGCGATGACGGGCCAGGTCCAGAACCTCCTCCAGGGTGGGCACCCGTTCATTTCGAAAGCGTGTATCAAACCAGGAACCGGCGTCGGCGCGACGAATATCCGCCAGGGTTTGTTCGCCTACCAATCCCCGATGGTCTGTAGTGCGATCCAAGGTGGCGTCGTGCAGAACGACGATTTCTCCATCGCGGCTTGCGCGCACATCCAGCTCGAGGACATCGACCCCTATCTGGATGGCCCTTTCAAAGGCAGCCAGGGTATTCTCAGGTGCCAGGCCCATTCCAGAAGCTCCGCGATGCGCAATACGAACAGGAGAAATCATATCTTTTTCCGCGGAAAAAAATCAAGCTCCGAACTTTTCGAGTCGATCGGCGTGGGCCAGCGCCAGGGCCATTAAAGCCGTCGAAGGAATCGTGCCGATGGCTCCCCCCCGGCAACCACG
>CAXFTV010000071.1:0-1614 GCA_964005845.1 uncultured bacterium | reverse complement strand
CCCATCACATTACAGACATCCAGTATGCCGGCACTTTCGTCCTCCGCCGCCGCATAGCGCGGCAAGGCCCAGCCGCCCTCCCCGTCGCCCAGCACCAACACCCGGCCCTCGCGGTCTTCGATCAACAATCGCCCCTCGTCGACCCCGCCCACCGGCACGTCGCGCACCGCCGCGTACTGGCCGTCGCCCCGGTGATAGGGCAGCAGGTGCTTGGCCTCCGGACGCAAAACATCGTGGGCGGCGCTGGGATAGATCGTCGGACCGCAGGCGGGAGGGGACGATTTGGCGTGGAACTTCATATAGAGCCCGCAGCGGTCGGTCGTGCCGTAATTGGGCCGGGCCTCGTGCCAGCAAAAGCCATGCATCAGGACCACGTCCCCCTTCTTCAGCTCCGGATCGACGAAATTGGTTTCCACCGCCACCGGCACCTGCGCCGCGTCGACCTGGTGCACCCGCCCGTCCGAGGGCAGCACCCTGGTCTTGCGGTGGGAGCCGGGGTCGACGCAGAGCGGCCCCACTTCTTCGGTATAGTCGACAAAGGGAATCACTGCGAACATCCATTTGACATAAGAGCCGACACAGCGCCACGGTTTGTAGTCGAAGTGGGCACCAGTGCCTTTGACAAAGGGCTCGTCCCTGATGCCGGCCCCCGGTGGCCGCATGATTGACCAATACTGCGCCAGCGTCGCCGGCTCGCCGAAGAGCTCTTCTACGGCTCCGACGATCCCCGGGTGCGCCAAGCTGACCTCGGCGATCTGCGGATGATCCGCCAATACCCGCGGTCCCATCGAGTAGACCCCCGGCTGCGGATAGGCCGCTTCGGCTTTAAAACCATCGTAGGTCCCGTTGGCGAAAGCGGCGCGGATCGGTCCGGCCAGGCGGTCGACTTCGTCCTCGGTTAGTATGCCCCGCAGGACGTAGTATCCATTTTCTTCGAATTCGGTCTGCACGGCTCAATTCACCTTTCGATGTAGAGCTGCGTTGCGGTGATATGCTTATGCCTCTTGGGAATCCACGAGCATTTTTTGCAGATTCGACGCGATAAAATCGAGTATTTCGTCTCGGCCGGCAAACGCGCCGCCGAGGTAGTCGATCGGCTGCAGTGGCGATTTGGCGTTGTATGGATGCTATACAGGGCTTTTCAAGTTGAGGTCGAGCCTATGTCTTGGAAACGACTTTTGAATTTCCTATACTTGAGCCTCGTCATCCCGAGGAGCCGCTGCCAAGCCCATGGCAGCCGCCCGGCTAACGAAGTCAGTTCGTTGTCTTTGATGCCTTCTAACACAGCGAGGTAGCGTGGAACACAGGCGTATTCCGGGAACGGACCTGAAGGTCTCGCCCATCTGTTTCGGCATGATGTACGGCAGCGCGTCTCGCAAAAAGCCCGAGCTCAAGCGAGACGCCCTGCGCCGCGGTTTGGAATCCGGTATCAACTTCATCCACTCCTGCAAAGAATACGACACCTGGCCGGTGTTGGCCGACGTTCTGGACCAGTGGCCGCAAGCGGGGCAACTGACCCATGCCATCAAGATGATTTTCCCCGAAGACGAAGACCAAAACAAATTTGATCCGCAGAAATTCCGCCAGCGCGTAGAGGACCATCTGGTCGCCCTG
>CAXFTV010000070.1:0-10504 GCA_964005845.1 uncultured bacterium | reverse complement strand
TTTAAATGCTCGCGAAAATGGTATACCAGAGGCAGGGTAATATTGCTGCGAATGTCCATATTGTCTATCAAGCCCCCTCCCCTCATTATACTGCCCATCTGCATTCTCAATTGCTGCAGTCCATTCGGACCCACCCCGAGAATCGGCACCCCTTCGACCAAAACCTCCCCTTCATACTCGACGACTTCGCTCCGGGACACTCCGGGCATTCCCAATAATAATCTGAGCACAAAAGACTTGCCGCTACCAGGAGCACCCGCAATAACTAGACTTTGGCCCTCCTGGAGCTGCAGCTCGATCTGATCGAGGTAACATCTCCCCTCTACATAAAGTGATAGCTTATCAAAAACAATTTGGGGGGACTTGGATGTCATCTTAAATCCAGTAAAAAAGAGCCGAAATAACCGCACTTGATACAAATACGAAAAACATAGATTGAATGACCCCCAGGCGAGCTACCATGGGTATTTCAAAAGCTGCGCGCCTGGCGCGCAACCCGTGATAGCATGAAAACAGGGCGATAACCAGCCCAAACAAGATGCTCTTCGACAAGCTAATATAGAGATCAAGGGGCAAAAGCGACTCAAAAATGTACTGCAAATAAAGTTCAAAAGGCATGGTCAGCCGCGTACTGGCTACCAGGAAACCGCCAACCAGAGCAATAACGTCGAAATAGATAACCATGCAAAACAACGAGACGATGGATCCCAGGACGCGCGGCACGACGAGAAAATGAAAGAGGTCCACCCCCATGGACTCAAGGACTTCTACTTCGCCGGTAATCCTGTTGGTTGCCATCTGGGTTGCCATGGCCGTACCCGAACGGGTAATCGCCACCATAGCAGTAATCAGAGGGCCGAGTTCGCGCACGATACTGATGACCAGAATCTTTCCAATGAGCGTATGGGCGCCAACTCCCTGTAGTTGTGGCAGCGATTGGGCAATTACTGTAAAACCCAGTAGAAGGGCGAGAAACCCCAGGAAGGGAAGGGCTTCCAAACCAGTAAAATAAACTTGTTGCATGACGACCTTGAAAACAGCTCGAAAACCCTGCCGGCGAAAAAAAGCAATCAGGGCTGAAAGGGTATCGATAGAAAATTCAAAAAGGTGCCAGGCATTTAAAATGGCTCCAATTACTACCTGCCCCAAGGTCTTTAGCAGTTTGCCTAAAAAGGCCATGCACACATCCTATGTTGAAGAAATTAGCCGGTGGGAATACAATCGAAGAGCTGGCGCACCTGTTCCAATTCGCTTTCTACCGCCTGAAATTCTACTGCGCAACTTTCGCTCTGGTAAATTTCTGCAGCTTCCTCAAGCAGTAACAAAGCCTGGGCTATATCCTGAGGAGCGCTATGGCCTCCGGCTTCAAGGTATACCTGGGCAAGGCCCTGTAATGCCCCCCCCTGTTTCCTTAATGGTCCAACTTCACGGTAGATTTGCAAGGCCTCAAAATATCTTTCTACCGCCTTACCCAGATGCAAATCTTCATCTTCGTCCTTGAGTATCTGGTGTAGTCGCCCCAACTCCATGCAGGTGTCGGCCTGCGCCCCTTCGTCGTCGGTTTTTTTAAACATTTCCAGAGCCCTCTCATAGGCCCGCAAACCTTTTTGTAAATGCTCGCTTTCCATGTTGGAGAGGTGAATATAAGCTTCTCCGAGCCGGTACTGGTAGCGGCCGCAAAGAGCTGGTTTATTCTCTTCCACAAAAACGGTGAGGGCATTGCGAAAGTGGCGGACCGCTTTTTCCATTGCCTCACTACCGTAAAAACTCCCTAATTCGAACTGAACATCGCCCAGGCAACCCTGAGCATGGGCCAATTCAAGCCTGGATTGCCCACGCTCAAACAGGGCCCAGGCGCGCTCGTAATTCTCGCGCGCAATTTCGTAGTGATCGGGCCCTTCTTCCTGCAGCCCGGCATAGGCTTCCCCCAGTGACATACAGATAGAAGCGCGGTGGGTAGCCTGTTCAATATCGCGATAAAATTCCACTGCCTCTTCCAGCACGGGTATGGCTTGACGAAAATAGGCCGGTTCGATAGCCCCGAGCTCCACGTAGGCATTACCCAAATTATTGAGGATTACCGCTACCCCTTCTTCCTCGCCAGCCACCTGGCATTCTTCAAGGGCTTCTGAGTAGAGTTCCACAGCCCGCAGGAGATTTTTCGAAGGGTCCCTTCCTTCGAGACGCTGGTAGGCACTACCGAGCAGGGCCCGGTAGCTAGCCGGGAAATTTTGCTCTTCGAGTTGAGCATCGGACCAGATGACGAGTTCCCGGGCATACTCCCCGTAGCCATCTTGGAGAATCTCTTCCAGGTGGGCATCCAGAACCTGGAGTATGGTGGCGAGATCTCTGCTTTCCCCCAATTCCGCCAAGACTTTTGCGACCTGAAAGGGCTCTTCACTAGACTCTTCAATCGCGGCCGGGGCCGACAATTGCCCAACTTCATTTCCAGTGATTTTTTTTTGCCGCCAGAAAGACATTTTCAACCTGTAAAAAAGATTGGCGTGGGTTTCAAAAGCGAATATTCACCCCGACGCTGAGCTCGTTGTAGCGGACGGTCCCATCGTCAACTTCGGGAAGCTCCACGATATCCCCCACTTCCTCCCCCACTTCATCGGCAACCCTCGCCTTGACCAGCCCGGCAACGGAAAAAACGAGGTACTGGCGCAGATCGGCGCGCAAGTCCAGACGCTTATTCAGGCCGTAGCGGATGCCCCCCCCATAGCTCAGGGCATTGCTGGTCTGAGCGCCGCTGACATCCTTTAATAGTTTTACTGTATCGGTTTGCGTTACATCGGAGGGAACATCTGTGGAGGTGAGATAGATCTGTCCGAAACCAATGCCGACGAAAGGACTTATCTGGCCCATTGGAATATTAACTAAAAGACGGCCCTCGTAGAAAAGCGCCGTGGCGGTTTCACCGCTCATTTCTGTAAGGCCACCCAGTTCGCGCTCGGGAAAGGCGATCATCAGCGCGGTCTCCCCGCCGATTATACCGCTCGACTTGCCCCACCGTACTCCAAAACCCGAACCGCGATTGAGATTGGCCTCTTCATCAAAACCCACCGTTGCAACAAAGGCGGAAAGATCGGCTTCGGCCGGTTCCCCCGTGGCAATGACCAGGGAGAAAAAAGTAGCAATTATGGTAAAAGATCCAAATTTATTTCGCATTTTTCGGCTCCTTTTATTATTGAACTGTCTGTTTCAGCTTTTTTGAATGTTACAAAAGCCTGTAAAGAAGCGCAAGCAATTTGATCCTGCTGCGCCGGGGAAACAATCCATTTCTAACTTGATGAGTTATTGCCTTTGAGACTTGCCGCAGCGCACCCCCAACCACACCACTACCGTTTCCAGAACAAAACCGCACAATAGGGATGCTATTCCCAGCGTAGCTCCTTCTAAGCCCACCCTGGGTAAAACTAGCAGGGCGAGGAAGATAATCCCAATTCGGGATGGCCCACTGGGAGCCAGTACGCGGGTGCGGTGCTCTATGAGCGCTACCCCGTGATAATAAGAGCGAATGGCAACGACCAGGGGGAAGAAAGAAAATATGAAGAGGGGCCAGCGGCACTGAACGACCAGTTCCCCTTCCAGGCCAATCCATGCCGTCAAAATAACCTCCCGAAAAGGGGTCCAGAAAAGCAGGACCATGGAAAAAAAAGAAAGCAGGGCACAACCTCCGATAAAACGGCGTATGGCCTGGGAACTATTGGCTATATCGGCAAAAGCTGGGGGCAGACTCCGGGTATCATTCAGCCATCCATAGGCCATATGGGCAAGGGAGTAAACTACTGCCAGCACCGCGATTGACTCCGCCCCATTCGGACCCCGGGCGACAAAGAGATTTATTAGGGGCCGACTCAACCCCTGAATTGCCATGACCAGGGCCAGGGGCCAGAAAAAACCAAAGATGTAGGGAAGCCTCAGGGAATCTTCAGGGCCCTCCTCCATTTGGGATCCTACATATCTCCTATAGCCCCAGATAATTATCCCCAGATTCACCAATATACCTATATAGGTCACCAGAATGGGCAGCAGAATCGGCCGCGCCTCAACAAAGGTTGTGGGCAACAAAAAAAACACCCCTGCAATACTTGTTAAAATGCTGCTAGCAGTGGCATAACTGAGGACTTCTGTTCGCCTTACCCGCAACAACAAACCCGAGTAAAAACGGATCAGACCCTCTAAAATTGGAACGGGGAAAAGACAGAGGAGTGCATCCCTGACCACAATGCCAAGATCGGCCTCCACGCCGTGCAAATCATCGACCACCCAAACTCCCAAAGGGGTCAGGGCTAACACCAGCAGGAGTCCACCAAAAATAGATCCCCCGACGAGGACAAAAAATTGAATCTTTTGTCGGGCCCTGTGGTTTTCGGCCAGCACTAGGCCAACTTGCCGCATCTGCGACAAAGTACTGCTTAAAAAACCAGCCAGCCCCCAGGCCAGCCCATAAGCCGCCAGGGTTTGGGTGGCCATGGGAACCCGTGCCATGCCCCCATTTAAAAACTGCCCGCTGAACTCCTGAAATACCTGGATGAACATCAAGGGCAGGAGGAAGCGGGCAAGTTGGCCGTAGATCATCCGGGTTATCCCCGCTTGGGATCAGATTATGAACCAGGTGACAACAAAAAAACCGTAATTCCCAAGTCGGCGTATTTTTGCTGCAAATCAGCACGGGTCCGCAGACAAATTCCCGTACCCGTGCCCTCTAAAGACCTGGCCACATAAGCGACGCAATCGTCCAGGGATTTGAGCTGGGGATGGGGATTGTGGTGCAGATCCACGGTCAGATCAGTGGGCCCGAAGGCAATACAATCCACCCCCGGCCTGGCCAGCGAGTAGGAATTGGTAACCGCGGCTACCGACTCGACCTGAATCCACAACATCCCATAGTCATTCCACCATTGGGCATATTCCAGGGGATCGGCATATTGATCCACACTTTTTCTGGCCCTTCCGCCAAAACTGCGCCGCCCCAAAGGGGGGTAATAGAAACTCTCTACAGCTTCGTCAACTGTTTCTACCTGTTCCACCTGTGGCACTTCTATGCCAGCTGGTCCAAGATCTAGGTAATTGCCGACCAAATAGGCCTCGCGGGTATGTTTAATGCGAAAGCGGACGGGAATATCAAATTCGTCGGCCATCTGGCAAAAGGCCACCAGCCGATCCTCGCTCAGAGCCGAATGCTGGCCATCGGTAAAGACGAAATCGTAGTGCCGTTCGTCGAGCGCGGCACGGAAATCATCCGGCGAAATACTACCCGGCACCCCGACCCCTATCACCGTCTCACCTTGCTGAATTCGCTTCTTCAAATTGGCCTGATCCATGCTGCTATCCTCCTCCTTTTAGTGAATGTGATCTATCTTCCGGCAAAACCCAAAAAAATTTCACCCCAGCCCCCCCAAAAAATATCCCGGGCTACCGGTTTTAAAAAACTGATTTCCACCTACCTATACTCGAAGGGCCTCCCTACCCTCCAGCACCTTGCTCCATTAGCCCCCAAAACCTATCCTATAGGCGCCTTTTTAGAAACTGCGCTCCAAAAGACAAGGGCCTATGGCTCAAGGCCCTGCGCTCAGTCGTAAAACGGAACCACCCTCTGGCGGACCAACTCATCGGAAAGCGGCATAAAATACCGTCCGGGGCTCCGCCTGAGCATCCGAGAACACCGTTTTGCCGCCACCTCAGAGATTTTACCCTACGCGCCGCCCGACCGCCGGCTGGTAGTCCCCAGTCTCACTCTTAGCATCTGGTCGCCGCGCTATGAACAGACGCGTTTCCTCCACCCTTTAGGACGCACCGAAGACCTGCAGATCGGCAGTTGGCTGGCTCTTGGTATTGGATTCTCACATCGTCGACTGGGTTCGGAACACAACTACCGTTCGTACCGGATCCAATTGTCGCCACGTCTCAAAATCAGGGATAATTCCCATGCTTTTATCACCTTCTTTTTTAGCGCCCGGCAGGCCGGGGCCAAACTCACCAACCGCTTTATTATGGCTGAGTTGCGCGGCTATTTTCGCTTTAAGAAGATCCACCGCCTGGCCATGCGCCTGCGCGGAGATACCCTTGACCAAGGGGAAGATAAGAGCCAATTTCTCCTGGGAGTGAATCATGGTCTGCGCGGCTATCCACCCCGCCGCTTCGACGGCAGCACGCGCCTGCTATTTAACCTGGAAGCGCGGCCGACTCTGTACCGCCACCCCCTATTTGTCCTGGCTGGTGCCCTTTTTGTGGACGGGGGAAAAGCATGGACCCCGGGCCTATCTCGAGCGGCATTCAAACTGGGCGTTGGCGCCGGTCCAAGGATCGGCTTGCCGCGGATCTACAACACCCCAATCCTGCGGGCCGATTTGGCCTATGGATTAGGCGATCGCACATGGCAGGGATTTTTTGGCCTGGGCCACTATTTCTGAAATTAATTCGCTTGTCCAATAGCTCCCTCAGCGCTTCAAGCCAGGTAGCAAATCGGGCGTTCTTTGCAGAACTATTTTAACAAGAGCAAGCGACTGGCCTTTTGTCCTTCGCCCGCTTTCAAGCGATAAACATAAACTCCACTTGCAACTGCTTCACCCCGATTATTTTTCCCATCCCAGGACACCTGGTGAGATCCGGCAGGCTGCACTTCATCCACCAGGTGCACGACCGGTTGTCCCGACATATTGTAGATGCTCAGACGAGTAGGACCCTGTTGTGGTATCTGATAGGCAATAATGGTCTGCCGGTTAAAGGGGTTTGGGTAGTTGGCAAACAACTGGAAGCTCAATGGTTGCGGCACCGGCTCACGTCTGATAGTTGTGTCCCGCGCCAGGCTCAGCACCCCCTCCCCTTGCAGATCCAGACTCAAGACATGGTCCTCCAGGGCCATATCCAAGAGCTTACCATTGAAGCGCACTGCTTCCACCGATCCCAACATGGGCAGACTTAGGCGGTAACCGGAGTCGCTGCCGCGCACATGCCCCCTCACCCTCGTAGGCGTAATTTCAAGGCTGAGATCGATCATCTCAGAAGCCCGAAATGCGACTTCTCCGGCGACTTTCAAATAACTTCCATCCTGCACATTGTAGTTGCGGAGCCGGTCTTCTTTATAGCGTACAAATCCAAAATCCCCATCGCTGTCTATAGCGCCCTGAGGGTCGCCGAAAAAAATCCGCCCCGCATCAGCCTTTTGCAACCAGGACAAATCCCTCACCTCCCCGTATTCAATTCTAACCGCCTGTCCGCCATTAACCCCTAAAGAAATAAAATTGGGCTCTTCCTGATCGACCCTGCGGGGATACAAAACAGTCAAAAATTCAACATTGTCCCCCGTCTGCTCGGCTCGTAACATGGTGTGTGTCCGCTCTTCGAGATATTCGAACGAGTGCAGGGTATCGCGCTCACTGAGGGCATAAGCACCTCCGCCGACGAGAAAGGCAAGCAACTCGGCCCCCGGCCGGCTCCAGCGGGCCAGGTTGCCACTGCGTTGATAGGAACCGCCACTGGAACCACCACCATTGCCATGCAGACGCCATTCATAAGTATGCGTCCGCCGGTCGCGCAGTTCATCGGCAACGATGAAGTAATCTTTGTCTATAAACATCACGCGCCGCAGAATATCCACATCTGAATAGTTTGCTCTAACTTCGGCATAATCCATAACTTTGCTGGCGAAAAAATCCTCGATAAAAGCGTCGTTTCCGCCATCCATCGACTCTCCCCGCAAATAGGTATTGGGAGGTCCTTCGCCATCGATCAGAATCACGTTGTGATTTGGTCCCCGATTCACCTTCCCATGCTTGGGGAAACTGATATAACCTGCATCTAAAGCCAGCATCTCTCCACCGGCGTAGATGATGAAACTGGTCTCATCGGGATGCTCGTGTCCAAAACCCTGTTCGCGGGTGCGTCCATGCTCGCCGCGCAGCAACATATAGGTGGCATCGGCGGACCAATCGCTGCGGAACACCGCATCACCGGCGGCAGGCATGAAGATGGTCGGCCCCCAATCCGGTGCTCGCGCTTCAATACTATCGTCATAGAGGGCAATGGCATCCATTTCGGAATATTCTCGCACGTAGAGTCCATTGAGGTTATTTTCCCAATCCCAACGAAATTTACCCCCATCTGCGTATACAGCGGCGAGATAATGCCCATAGAAATCATCGAGATGGCCATCTTCTATATTGGGCCGCCGACCGCTGGGAAGGCGGATATTTAATGACCATTCGTGCATCTTCTGCACTTTGGGGTCGACGAATAAATCTACCCCGGTCAAATTTTTCAGAGCGAACATGTAGGGCAGGTAGACATCTGCGGCATAGCGGCTGTAGAAGGGCCCTTCGGCATAGCCGCCATCGGTCGCGTCGATCTGGTGCCACAAAGAGGCAGTCACCAGTTCGAATGCATGGTCGGCCCATTGCTGCGGCGTATTGGCCTTCCCCGGGTGATCGCTAAGCGCAAAAGCGGCCATTCCCAATCCCCCGTAGGCTCGTACATGCCAGTTGTCCAGATGGACTTTACTGACATTCCTTGGATCTAAAGTTTCGTGCAGACGTATTTGGACCTTTAAAAGCCCAAGATCTACTTCCTCGACGATAACCCCTTCATATAAGCGCTGGGCCTCTTCGGCCAGAATGGACCGAATTTCTGCCCGTACATCTTCATTTTCCTGGAGAAAATTGTGCACCATGTCGTAAGCCAGGGCATATAGCACGAGGACCTCACCCTCGTTGTGAGGTTCGCCCAGATCGCCACCCCGAGGGGGAAATTTCATGTCTGTGAGCAGTTCCACTCCCCGCTGTGCAAAAGCAACCTCATCGGTCATCAGGTAGGCGAATGCCAGACTCTTGGCCAAGCGTGCCTTGGTGCGTTCATCTCTTATTGTGGTGGGAACGGACTCGGCCCGGCTCAGCACCGTTTCCCACCAGGTAGCATATGGTTCGCGCAGTATGCGTTCCTTTAAAATGGGTATTTGAGTACTATCAAATAGCAGGGACGGATGTTCTTCTGGCGGCAGTGTCTGGGAAAGGGCCACCAGCGGACAACAGAATAAGATGCCGATTGCTAGTCCGGCGACTAGCAAAAATCTCATGCTGGCTTGCGAAAGAGCCAATTTGAAGATCCCTCCGATCTAGCTTAAGGGGAACTAATAGTTGAGAAAGCGCACTCGGAATTTGCCCTAGCTAAATTAGCAGCAAAAAAATTGCTGGCACATTTTCCATCATCGAAAAAATAATTTGAGTTGTGAAATAAATCCAGTTATCTGTGAAGTTATCTCAAATTGAGGAGGCGGGTGCCCACGCATATCTTTTCTGCCGCCAGAAAATATCTCAAAGGGAAATATATTTTACCGCCCGGCTAAAGCCCTTGAAATTAGCTGCACTTCTGCTTTATTTTGGTCTGCCCACCCCTACATTATACACCCCCTATGTAATTAAGGGCGCTTTCATAAGTCCTTATAAAACAGCATAAAGCACTGACGCCCAAAATTTTGCGCGCTTTATTGTTTAGCCTCGATTAGCATCCTTTGGCATCTTTTAACCAGGGTCAGTAGTCAAGATTAGGTCACCGGCCACTGGGCGTCAATTCAAGCGCTGGCTATTTTCTCATCCGGGCGGATATTCTCCTCTTCTCCCGGGCGCTCTACCAGCAAGTCTACTGCGGCCCTTTTCGCGTTGGGCGCCAGGTGGGCATAGACCATGGTCATGTGGATGTCTTTGTGCCCGAGTAATTCCTGTACGACGTTGAGGGGCACGCCGGCGGTGACCAGGTTGGAAGCAAACGAGTGGCGCAGGTCGTGGATGCGGATGCGAGGAAGCCCTGCTTTTTCCAGCGCCTTGTGAAACGCATGATCTACGCCCTTATAGGCGGTGCCGTCCCCGTGGGCCATTACCAACTCGCTGGTAATGTGCCTGGGATGCTTTTTCAAGGTGTCCCGTACCGGCTTGTTCATAGGGATAATCCGGTATTCGTTGTTTTTGGTCTGACGGACCGTCAGCTCAGCCCGCTTAAAATTCACGTCGGCCCATTTCAAATTAAACATCTCTGACCTGCGCATGCCGGTATGGACAGCCAGGACCACAAACGTATAGAGGTGCGGAGAGCCGCAGGCTTCCAACAGTTGATCCAACTGATCCAGGGTCAGGAAGGCAGGCGGTCTCTTCTGGTATTTCAAATCCTTGATATCGGCCATCGGGTGCGCTTTGACGTACTGCCATTCTATTGCCCGGGTGAACATTGAACGCAGTACCGCCAATTCCCGGTTCACCGTTCGAGGCTGGATGGTGCGGAGTCGGTGGGTCTTGTAGTCCTCTACAGCTTTGGGCTTGACGTTGCCCAGATGGCGCCCCTGAAAGAAAGGCGTCAGTTGCCGGTTGATGATGCACTGATCAGTTATGTACGTGCGCTCCGCCTTGTTGGCCTTTGACCACTCCAGGTAGTCGGTAGCAAAATCTTCAAAGCGGATCTTGCGCTCTTCCATGATGCCCAGGTGTTCACCTTTGGCCGCTTTGACCTTCAG
>CAXFTV010000069.1:0-5059 GCA_964005845.1 uncultured bacterium | reverse complement strand
TCTTTGTCTGCACCGCGTTGAAATCTTCCTTCTCTTGCTTGAGGGAAAAGGTTATCTTGACCATCCCCACCACTTGCTCTTGGCCCACGAATGTATCCATTACAAGTAACTCTGGGTCGCCCTCGGCCCACACCAAAGCACTAATTTTTCGCTGGTAAGCTCTTCTATCCCCGCCCTCTTCTTCTAAAAAAATCGTGCCTGCATCCTCCCTTAATACTTCAAAATACCCCTGTGCCTTCTCTCCCTGAAAAAAGATTGTATCACCGACACTATCGAGTATGGAGCAGGACTCCATTCCCTGTAGCCCCATGGCACTGCGACCAATGCGCGCAACGGCCTCACGATCTCCGACCAGCATGGGGTAACTGCTATTGGCCACCATCTGATTGAGAAGCAGTTGTGCTCGTCGGTCGAATGCTTCGGAGTTGCGACCGCTCTCGTAATCCAGGAAAAAGAAATATAGTACGCTGCTCAGCCCAAGAACGATAAAGGCAAATAGGAGGGAAACTTTCGCTGAAATACTTAGCTGCCGCTGGCGCAGACGCTCAAGTATTACAAAAAAAAAGTTCATTGACCAATCACTATGATTGCTTCGTCAACAATCTCTTTGGGCAACTGAAGTTTTATTTGCCGGGCAGCCAACAAATTGAGCGAAAAGTTCATCTTGCGAGGCGCCAGGTAGGTTTTCTCCCCATCCACCCAAAGTTGAGCGGCCTGCTTGCCGATATCACAGTAATCGACACCGAAGGAAATAAGCGCCCCGGCCTGGGTATAGCGGCTGGACAGACCGACAATTGCCGTCCCCTGCTTCAACCCCCTACGCAGCAAGAAAGCAACCGAATCCGGGGAGTATAGTGCTGTATCCGGCAACATGATGAAACAGTCGATCAGCTTGAAGAGTTTCTTGCAGGCCTGCGGAAATTCACCGGGGTTATTGATCATGATGCCCGTCAGTTCGACGCCATGAGCCAAACAGGCCTCTTCCAGCCGGCGATATGCTTTGACCGAATTCGCCGAGTAAATCGTGCCGAACTTGCCATCTTTAAAAATTTGCACCAGCACATCTAGTTTAGCAAGCTCCGGGATACCCATGCGAATCCCCGGTGGCTCGATCCCACTCTCTTCCGGCTCCCCGACCAGGGAGAACAAGACCGACCCCTCCGCTAGCTTTTCCTGCGCCAGGCGCGTAGCTGGTGTACCCAGGCTTAAGGTAACCATGGGGTTTAGCTCCTGGAACTGCAACGCCAGCGCCTTGGGATCCACGTCCTTCAGAGAAATTCGCTGCAGATTAAAATTGGTAGTTCCGGCAAATACATATTTCAGTTGTTCCTCAAAGCCGAATATCACCGAATCGTACGCAGCTATATTTCGACTCTGCAAGGCGACCACGACCGCAACCGTATCCGCTTCCTCGGCCCTTACTGCCCCAAACATTGTGAGCACACATACCGATAATACAGACCTGTATCTGCCGAGCGGGAAGCCCCTCATCGCACCTCAGTGAATCCCATGGCTAAGAGATACACTTACACGCCGACCGATTTCGTCGCCGGTGTGCCAGCCCGCTCCCTGCGGGTTCGACTCGAAATGTTTGCCACCCAGGAGATTGGCCGCCGCCAACCTCAACTCCAAGTCCTTGCCGAGGGGCAGGGCAAGCTGGGCGTCGACCATAAGATATCCATCTACGGGTGCCGGCCCAGCACCAATTCGCCCGAAAACCGGATTGGAAGTCAGGTAGATTTCGTCGTAATCACTGACGTAGTAGCCTTGCAGGGACAAGGTGCGATCGCCTTGCAGATCTACCATTGCCATCAGATTGACCTTGTGCTTGGGATCGACCCTGTAACCTTTGAAGCCATCGTGCCGGGTATCCAGATAGGCATAGCCGACGGAACCATTCAGCGAGGCCCCCAAACGGTAATTAAGGGTAATTTCACCACCTATTTGATCCGCACCGGGGCCATTTTCCATCGGCCCTAGCTGAGTATTGTCAATCAGGTCCCGGGTAATATTGTAGAAAAAAGCTCCATCCAATCGCATCTGCTCTGTCAGCATCATCGAAGCGGCCAGCTCATACATCCTGATCTTTTCTTGCTTCAAATCCGGGTTGCCCTTTGCAAAGGGATAGGCAGTGCCTTTGTTGGTCTGTTGAAAGAGCGAGGGCAGATAGTGGCCAGTGGCCACAGTTAAGCGGAAACTTTGTCCTTCTCCCGGTACGTATATAGCACTGGCACGGCCCAGACCTGTAAGGCCGAGTTCAGTGTAGTGATCCAGCCGACCGCCTACGCTCAGCATAAATTGCTCATTGAAGCGCCACTCATCTTCGATGTTGATGGCAAATTCTTCGACCGCGTGATCTTCTTTGCGCTCGGGAATCACGGCGCCAAGGCTATCCTCCGCAGCGAATTTGCTCACTTCCCACCAGGTGTATTTGGTGTATCCCCCCACCGAAAGGATGTGCGCATTCCGCCGGTAAATCTTCATCAACTCCAGTTCGTAATTCTTGTCATCGACCCCGAAGGTCTCGTCCCAGAAATCCTTGGTGTGGCGGTTGCGGTGCATGCGCACCCAGAAATCGGGTCGCTCGTAACGGGCACTCAAGAAGCCGGTGGTCGGATTGCAGACCCGGCTGATGACATTTTCCGCTTGCGAATAGCGAAAATCGAATATTAACCTCGACTCCGCGCCAAGATCCCGCGCCATTTGCCCCGAAGCGAAGATCGTCTGAAACCGATCGGCCTCCAGTTCCCCCCCCTGATGCCCCACAGTCTGCTTGAGATCGGGTTCGTTCCATTCCCGATCGCCCCGAACGCCCACGGCGACTTTGTAATCCCATTCGTCGGAGAGACGGCCGCCGTGAATTAGATTCCCCCGGTACATCTCTGTGCTACCGGCCTGCGCCGTGATACTGGTACCCTCTACCTTTTGATGGGTGATGATGTTGATCACGCCGCTGAAGGCATTGCCCCCGTAGAAGAGACCGCCCGGACCCTTTATCACCTCGATCCGGTCCACTTCTTCGATATCCAAGGGCGCCCAGTCCAGGAAGATATGGTTGGCGTGGTACATGAAGGCGTTATTGCCGTCTATGGTCACCAGCAAATGGCCGGTATCCGTAAATCCACGCAGACCAAGGACGTGCTGACTGGCATGCGCCTGACGGACATCTACGCCAACCAGGGTGCGCAGCGCAGCGCCGAGATTGGTTGCCCCGGTGCGACGGATTTCTGCGCCACTCAATACCATAACCGAAGAAGCCGCTTCGTCGATGGACTGCATCCGCTTCGAAACGGAAATGACGAAAGGGATTTCCATGAAAAAGAGATCCTCTCGATCTACCCCTTCAGTTTTTGCATTGCCTGTACAAACACCTCCCACCAAAGCTAAACAGAGGATAGCCAAGCATCCGTAAAAATTACTTTTCAGAATGACCTCCATTGCATAATCGGTTTTACCCTTTACAAATCCCGCTGGAAGTTTAAATCCACCAATTCTCCGTGCTCGAGGCGCCAGTGTAATCCATTTTGGCCCACATCGAACCGCTTCCACTCGGCCCCCAACCGCACCTCTACACCCGGCTCCAATCTCTCTTCTATGCAGACTTCCACCCCGTTTCTGCGCTTGAGTTCCGCATTCAACGAATCGCGCTTCCGGCTCGCCTTCTGGTACTGTACTATTTGTTCTACCAGCCGCCGAACGATCCTCGACAACATCTTCTTGTGCAGTCCACGACTGGCCTGTAGCCGTTTCAGAATTTTCTGCATATCCACCTCTTCCAGGCCCAACTTCTTGCGGACGAACTGGATCTCGCGCAAGCAACCCGCCAGATACTGCCCCAAACGCTCTAGGCGATCGCTCTCCGCGCGCGTCAGGCCGGCGGCTATAAGCGTATACTCACCCTCTTCTGATCCCGCTCGTGGCATCAGGACGCCACGAGCGGCGTACACCCGACCACCTCGCATTACACCGGCATGATCTTTCAGCCCAAGGGTCACCGTGCCACCCGACACAATGGACGCATTCCGCATCCAGCTGTCCACTCTGATATCCCCCCCGGCTTCAACAGTCGCCTCCAAAATCGAATGGGTGCTTATTTTCCCCCCAGAACGCACATTTGTGCCCCTTCCCACAATGCCCCTACTAGCGGACAGATCCTGCCCCAACACCACCTCCCCACCCCCGTCAATTCGGCCATGGACATCGATATCCCCACATATTTTCAGGCCTCCTCCCCGGAGTACTGAACCTTCTATATCTGCGCTCCCCCCGTATTCCAACAAGCCGCTCTGGCTATCCACATCGCCGGGAATTTCCAGCAGGGCATGTACATTGAGACTGCCCTGAAAGATACTGACCATCCCATCGCAAGCAGCAAGAAAGGTTTCCTGCCCCCCGGTCTTGCCTTTTACCAAATTGTGACCCGGGCGAATGGCAACTGGATCAGCTTGGGATGAATTCCCTGGACATCCGCGCACATCAAAGACTTCATCTCCCACCCCCTCACGACGGCACCGGGCGACTACTTCACCCCGCTTTACACCTTGCCTCAATCCACCTACGGGGCGAATGCCCTCCGCTAGCTCGAGACAATTGCCTCCTTTCGCAATCTCAACTGCCGTGGACGCCATCCCCCCCTTACTCGCCAATGAAACGACGGCGCCAATCTTCTCCGAATCGATCCCCTCCCTAACCCCCTCATTCCGGAGACAGCGCTGCACCATTTCCTCGGGAAATTGCCGTGGAGAGTGGTCCAGCAGCAGCCAGCAAACCTCCATCCAGTCGGGAGAAATCCACAGAGGAGAACGCAGTTCCAGAGTGCTCTGCACCTGCGTCAGATACCCACAACCCATCGCCTTTAGTTGCTCCCCTTCCCATAACAACCCCTGACCAATGGCCAACGCGGACGGCACCTGTTCGCCAGCTTCCCAAAGTCTGCCGAAAACGTCGCGCCCACTTGAACTCTTGTCCGCGCGGCGGATTCCCGCCACCACGTCCCCTTTGCAAGCCAGGGGAAGCGACAGCCCCTCCAATCTCTTCGCCGGGGAGCCTGCTGCCAGGA
>CAXFTV010000068.1:0-4905 GCA_964005845.1 uncultured bacterium | reverse complement strand
TAGTTCAGTCCCTCGGAGAAACTGATGTCCAAGGTGGCAAATTCGAGTTTTATCTCCCCATCGCTATCCCCCGCCCCCTTCACCAGACCGCCGTGCTCAAATTCGATTTCGGCCATGACGTGTATGCGCTCGCTGACTTCACCGTGAATAAATGGAATGAAGCGGTGCTGATCAAAAGTTTTTTTATCATCATTCCAGAACAATTCGTGGTCAATGTAGCCCCCAAGCGAGGTGCCGCTTCCCGCCCCCACTAAAAAAGGTTTGTCGTAAATCCCGGGCACACCTACGCCTTCCCTAGCTGAGGAATCCAGGGTATTGCCAAAGAGCAGAGATAGCCAAAGTAGCGCTGTAATTTTGCGAACTAACACCTTCACGCTTAAAATCTCCTTCAATTTACGGATGAATGGTCACGCCCATTCTCCCTTTTCTAAAATTTCTTTGCTCAACGCGCCACCAAAAACTGACGCCCATATTTCCCATTGGCTAATCTAACAAAAGGGACGCTATGCGATACATATTTTTTGTGGGGACCAAAGTTTAAGATAAAGCCCAGCTAACTTTTTTCCCCAATGCATCCACCAATTTATTTAAAACCTCACTGTAAGGATAACAATCCACTAAGATATCATAAGAAACAATTGTTTGGCTTGCCAAACTAATGACCAGTAAAGTAAATACTCTTTTTTTTTTGTCAATATCCCCACTTATTTTTTTATTTTCTACCTTAAAGGGTTTAATTTACTGCGTTTAAGGAATTTTTTCCTTGTTTTTTCGCATCCGGATAGCTACCTTAAAATGAAGTTTATATTTTTTTTCCGATGGGAAATTTATTGACATATTGGACCAAAAACTATATTTTGGGTTGACTACCGATTGTTAGGTTCGCCAAACAAAAACTTGTCACACCTAACCTCTGGTAAAACTATTCGGCATCTGTGCAACTAATTTGAGAAAACTTAAAAATATACCGGCTGCGAGACCATATACCTTTCCCGCACGGGGGTAAAACAATGGGCTTTTTCCGCAAAAAACCGGCCTGCCATGAGCCAACCGTAATACCGGAAAATTCTCTCTCCGGCTTGAACCCGGGAGAAGAGGGCGTAATCACCAGAGTCTCCGGCTCCTCTCTTCTGACCTCCCGCCTGCGCGAACTCGGGATCGTCCCCGGTGCTCTGGTCCGCATGCTGCGCAATGACTGCCCACTGGTCATCCAGGTGGGCGAGGGCCGTCTATGTCTAAGGAAAAGAGATGCGGCCCCCATCCTCGTCAATTTTTCCAGACGAACACCCCTTATTCACTAATCTTTTCTTGTAGTAGCCCTTCCGGCCTGCTTCCACCCTCGCTCCAGCTCCACTCATCCCATGTCTGTAACACCGTCTAAAACCCTAGTGTCCAAGACCCTCGCCCTGATCGGCAACCCCAACACCGGCAAAACAACCCTTTTCAATATTTTAACCGGCCTTTCACAACAGGTCGGCAACTACCCCGGAGTAACCGTCGAGCGCAAGAGCGGCCGGATCAATCTGGGGGCCGGACAAGTCATCGACCTTTTGGATCTACCCGGAACTTATAGTCTGGCGGCCCACTCCCCCGATCAGATGATCGCCGTGGACGTGCTACTGGGCCATCAAGAAGGCGAGGCCCCCGTAGATGCTATTATCGCCATTGTCGATGCCAGCAATCTCAACCGCAACCTCTATCTGGTCTCCCAGTTGATCGAGACCGATTTGCCCCTCGTTATCGCTCTCAACATGACTGATCTGGCCCAGGAGCGAGGCATTCAAATCGACGTCGCTACCCTCGAGGAAAGACTGGGAATTCCCATCGTACCCATCTCCGCACACCGCCGCCAGGGCATAGAAAACTTGCTCCAGACCATCGAAAGCCTGGCTGAAAATGCTAAAGCTGTCGCCCCAAAATCGCGCCCAAAATATCCCGAAGCCCTGCAGCGACAAGCCAAGCGATTGACGGCGCAATCTTTACCTGTTGCGGGGGGTGTGAGCCGCAAGCTGTCAAAACTCGAAGCCTTTCGCGCTCTGATCGACCAGGGTGGTCATGTCGAAAAGCGCCTGGTGGAAATCCTGGGTGAAAAATTTGCCCACGAACTCGATGCCATGCGCCAAACCATCGCTCTAGCCACACCGCTCTCCGCCCTCGAAACCGAAACCCGCTACGACTGGATCAATCAGCTTCTCGATGACTGCGTCCAGCAACCCGCCCCCCTACTCAGCCGCCGTTCCGATGCCATCGACCGGATTCTCACCCACAAAATTTTCGGCTTCCTGATCTTTTTTGCCCTCAGCACCCTGGCTTTCCAGGCCATCTTCAAATGGGCGACGCCCCTGATGGACTGGATCGATGAATTTTTTGCTATTCTCGGTGCCTGGATCGAAAATGCCCTGCCCGCAGGAGCCCTCCAGAGCTTGCTTACAGACGGCGTTATTGCCGGGGTAGGGGGGGTGCTAATTTTTTTACCACAAATCGCCATTCTCTTCTTGTTTATTTCAATCCTGGAAGACTGCGGCTACATGGCTCGCAGCGCCCTGCTCATGGACCGCTTGCTGACTTGGTGTGGTCTCTCGGGCAAATCGTTTATTCCCCTGCTCTCCAGCTTTGCCTGCGCGGTCCCGGCGATCATGGCGACCCGCACCATCGAGGATCGCCACGATCGCCTTACCACCATTCTGGTGGCTCCGCTGGTGAGTTGTTCAGCACGCCTGCCGGTCTACATAATCTTTATTGCCGCCTTTATCCCCGAACGCCCTTTTTTAGGGACTTTTTTGGGCCTGCAGGGAGTCACCCTTTTCGCCATGTACAGTATCGGCATCCTCGTCGCCATCCCGGTGGCCTGGCTCCTCAAAAAGACCTTGCTCAAGAGCGAGGTCTCGCCCTTATTGCTGGAATTGCCTTCGTACAAATGGCCCAACCCCCACACCGTATTCCTCAAGGTCTACCAGAACAGCAAAAGTTTTGTCCTGCGCGCCGGCAGCATCATCCTGGCCACTACCATCGTCATGTGGGCGCTGGCCTATTTTCCACGGCCTGACGAAACTCGCCAGCACTACGAAGGGGAACGGACGCGGGTATTGGCCACCTCATCCGCCGAAACCCGCCAAAGCGACCTGGCGGCCCTCGACCAAGCCGAAGCCGCCGAACTCATCAAGCAAAGCTACCTGGGCCAGGCGGGCCAATTTATCGAACCTGCAGTGCGGCCCCTGGGCTGGGATTGGCGCATTGGCATGGCGACGCTGGCGTCCTTTCCGGCCCGGGAGGTAGTTATCTCCGTGCTGGGCACCATCTATAGTCTGGGGGGCGAACACGACGAGAGCTCGGAGGACCTGAGACAGGCGCTGCAAGAAGCAGTCTGGCAAGACGGCAAACCGATTTTCACGATTCCCGTGGCCCTTTCCATCATGGTATTTTTCGCGCTCTGTGCCCAATGCATGTCCACCCTGGCCATTATCCAGCGCGAGACCCTCTCCTGGGGCTGGGCCGGATTAAACTTTGCCTACATGACCCTGTTGGCCTATGCTGGTGCCTTTATCACCTACCAGGTGACTATGTTTTTGGGCTGGGGAGCTTGAACATGGGATGGCAGACCCTGGTTGCATTAGGCCTGGTGATTTTGAGCGGAGGGTGGATGCTGTGGAGCCTTATCCGGCCTTTTTTTGAGCGCCACGGCCAGGGCTGCGCAGATGCGGCCGACCGGGACGAACTCCTCCAGATCGCAGCGGCGGACAAGCCCCAATCCCCCGCTTAATTCACTGCTTTCGTAACCTCGGCCAAGGCCTCGCGAAACTGATCCAGAGTGACCGGTTTGCTAAGTATGAGATCTACGCCTTCGGGCTTTTCTTCGACTGCCTGCATCATGTCGCCGAAGCCCGTAACCAGTACGACTGGCTTGTTGGGCGTCATTTCCTTGATGGCAGCGGCGACCTGCGAACCGTTCATTTCGGGCATGGCCTGATCCAGCAGGACGACATCGAAGCGCCCACCCAGAAAACTCTGCAGCCCTGCACGGCCATCGTTTGCCGTCTCTACCGTGTGCCCGTCGCCCTCCAGAAAACCACGAACTAAACTGCAAAACGAGGGCTCGTCATCTACGACCAGAACGTGGAGGGCCGGACGCACAAAAGAATCCGTTACCGCTCCCCAGCTGGCCGCCGCACCAAGCTGTGCTTTTTCTTTGGGCAGGCGAATTGAGAAGTGAGTCCCCTTGCCCAGCTCGGTATCCAGTTCAATACTGCCTTCATGGCGCCGGATAATACCGTGGACCAGCCCCAACCCCAATCCGGTCCCCTGTTCGCCCTTGGTGGAAAAAAACGGTTCCATACAGCGCTGGCGCACTTCCTCGGTCATGCCCGTACCCGTATCTATTATTTCGAGTAGAACGCGATCCTCTTCCGCGCTGGTGCGCAGGGTTATGGTTCCGTCTCCGGGAGTGGCATCGACGGCGTTGAAGATCAAATTCGTCAACAACTCTCTTAGTTCGGTTTCGTTGCCCTTAATTGGTTCCAAATCCTCTGCCAAATCAATCTCGAGCTGAATCGTGCGGCCGCTGGCCCGGGCCTGTTCCCCCCATTTTGGCTGGGTGAGGGTGACGATCTGCTCGGCTAGCTGATTGAGATCGACCGGCTGAAATTGCTCGTCGTCGGCGCGAAAGCGATAAAATCCGCGCAGCCGCCGGACGACTTCGGCCGCATCCTGTGCCGCCGTCTTGATGATGTCCAGATAGCTACCTACCGTCGCTTTATTTTCGATGCTCTCATCATCCGATAGCAATAATTCACAATAGCCTAGAATGATCGATAAAAGGTTGTTGAAATCGTGGGCAATGCCGCTGGACATCTGCCCCAGGGCGCCCAGACGTTCGATGCGAATCATCTCCTGCTGAGTCTGTTCGCG
>CAXFTV010000067.1:0-1897 GCA_964005845.1 uncultured bacterium | reverse complement strand
TACCCGCCAGTACGCGGCCTGCTGGAATTCTTCCATGTCGTAGCCGAAGCGCTTGCCTACTTTGCTGGGGTAGAACAGGCCATCGCCGCGGGCGACGCCGTATGCGAAAGTGTCCACGCTCGTGCCCGCGACTTCGTCTACCGGGACCCAGGCGTCCTCCAGTTTCATCGGTGGTTCGAAAACAAAAAGGTAGTAGTGGCGCGCGTCGTTGAAGTAAATGGTCCTTTGCTGGCGCATTGGCGGGATCTCCCGGACAGGGGGTTGGGAATCGGTAGTTGAGGGAAGCAGCGGGCCTGGAGCGCAGATTTTTATGACGCCCGGAAGGTGTGCTGCCCCGGCGGCGTCTCTATTCGCACTATTCAGGCAGTTTCACGCACTATGCCTTTACAGCTTCTGAAGAGTATGTCAAAAGGGTTTTTCAAGGTACTTATGGCGGCATCCGGTGTCAACCGAATGGCTCTTGATGGGAGGGGTTGAATTTGCCATTATCAGTACCATGGGGGAGTATTTGAATTGAGAAGCCGTCTTAAAATTCGCTCTGCGGCCGTGCGAAGCCCAGATTGGAGCTTTGAGACGGATTATAAGTGCAAGTCCAGCAAAAAGTCCCGCCCGTCCACCAGCAAGGGAGAGAGACCCTATGAGACGCAAGCGCACGATCTATTTCAACGATGCCCGGCACTATTATCTGTTCGTCTTTGAACCGCCGATGAAACTGGAGGATGCCTGGCGTCCCATCGATGAAGTCGCCGCTAGCCCGGTGGATACCTTCGTGTACGGCGTCGCCCGCGGCGACGGGCTCTACTACCCTTCCAAAGTCGGCAAAATGTTCAAATACGGCGAGCACGATCAGTTCAAGGAATTCCGCCAGGCGGCATACTGGCGCACCTGGCACAATATGCAGAGCCTCATGGAACAGGGGTTGGACCCGCTCAAAGTGCTGATCGACCGGGCCCACGAAAAGGGCATGGATTTCTTCGCCAGCCTGCGGCTGAGCTTTCACGAAAAAATGGCGCCGGCCTGGCGGGTGGATCGCGGTGGACGGGGCTGGGTGCACGAGGAGGTGCGCGCCCACCAGTTCGCCGTGCTCGAGGAACTGGCCACCTGTTACGACACCGAGGGGGTCGAACTGGACTATCCCGGCAGCGGCGCCTGTTTCAGGGCCGCAGATGCAGAGCCGTACACTGCGGTTATGACCGAGTGGGTCGGAGAAGTCTCCCGGATGGTGCGCAATAGAGCCGGCGGACCCGGTCAGGTGGGGGCGCGGGTCTATCCCACCGAGGCCATCAATAAAGCCATGGGGCTGGACGTGCGCACCTGGTTGCGAGAGGGGCTGGTGGACTATGTGACGCCCATGGTGTATGCCCACAACCTGGTGGATAGCAATA
The DNA here is from genome assembly GCA_964005845.1 of uncultured bacterium. Lineage (GTDB taxonomy): Bacteria > Latescibacterota > UBA2968 > UBA8231 > UBA8231 > CAXFTV01. The sequence goes on along the minus strand of CAXFTV010000067.1, from coordinate 512 downwards.
TGGACTTCGAGTGGCTGGCGGCGGCAGCGCATGCGGCCGATGCGGCGGTGTACCCCATGGTGCAGCCCGATTATTACCTGGAGGACGAGCGCCGGCATCGCACCCGGGAGCACGCTTCCCTGGCCATGATGCGGGCGGCGGCGGCCAATTACTGGGCGCGCGGTGCCGACGGTATGTACACCTGGTTTTTGCGCTGGCCGCTGGGCGATCGCGAGCACCGCATTCTGAGCGAGTTGGCGGATGCGGATCTGGGCGCGGAAGGCGATAAACACTACTTCGTCAACCGGCGCTCTGGAGCGGCGGACACGGCGGGGTACAAAACCTTGCTGCCGCTGCAGATTCCGGTCGCGGACGCGGGGGTGCGGCACGAAATCCCCTTTTATATAGCAGACGATATCGCGACGGCCGCCGAGCGCATTCGCCAGGTGCGGCTCAAGATCCAGATCTACGATCTGGTCACGGCCGACCAGCTCGAGATCCTGCTCAATGGCCAGTCCCTGGAAAAAGAAATT
>CAXFTV010000066.1:0-5412 GCA_964005845.1 uncultured bacterium | reverse complement strand
ACACCTGCTGGACCAGGGCGGCGATCTCGACATCCGCAAGCTTCCCGGTACCGTAGGTATCCACCAGCACCGATACTGGCTGAGCCACGCCGATGGCATAGGCCAGCTGCAGCTGGCAGCGGGTGGCCAGACGAGCGCCGACGATGTTCTTGGCCACGTAGCGCGCCATGTAGTGGGCGCTGCGGTCGACCTTTGTCGGATCCTTGCCCGAAAAAGCGCCGCCGCCGTGGGGACACATACCACCGTAGGTATCGACGATGATCTTGCGCCCGGTCAGGCCGCAGTCGCCGTGCGGCCCGCCCACCACAAAGCGTCCGGTGGGGTTTACGTGGTAGATGGTATCGGCATCCAGGTATTTGGCGGGAACCACCTTCTTGATAACCTGCTGAATCATATCGCGAGTGATCCGTTTGTGGCTGGCACCGGGATCGTGCTGGGTGGAAATAACCACCGTATCCACGCGCGCGGGGCGGCCGTCGACGTATTCGACTGTGACCTGGGACTTGGCATCGGGCCGCAGGTAGGTCAGCTTCTTCTGCTTGCGCAAGCGGGCCAGCTGTTCCAGCAAGCGGTGCGACAACATGATCGGCAGCGGCATCAGCTGGGGCGTCTCGCGGCAGGCAAAACCAAACATCATCCCCTGGTCGCCGGCACCCTGCTCATCGTGCAAACCCTGGCCTGCACTGACGCCTTGAGAAATATCCGGTGACTGTTTGTCGAGGGCGACCAGGATACCGCAGGAGCGGCTGTCGAAACCATGCTCCGGATCGTTATAGCCAATTTCTTCAATGGTCTTGCGCACCAGAGCCTGAACGTCCACCTGGGCGCGGCTGGTGATCTCGCCGGCGACCACTACCTGCCCGGTAGTGACCAGGGTTTCACAGGCCACCCGGGAAGCCGGGTCCTGCGCCAGCATGGCATCGAGGATGGCGTCGGAAATCTGGTCCGCGACCTTGTCGGGGTGACCTTCCGAAACCGATTCTGAAGTGAAGAGAGATCTTTCCATTTCTGCTCCTTTTTTATTTCCCGACCGGAAACTCAATCTTATAGCACCGGACCAGAGTTTGATTTATACTGATCTTTCAAGCTGTTATTTGCGACATATCTCCAACATTTACCCGGCCTGCCCGACCCCTGACAAGCGCCTGGAAACCGACGATCGAATCCTCCAGCAGGAGATCTTCCACCATGGCCTGCTCCCCGAGGATGGTATTGCGCACTATGCTATTGTCGACCTTCGCCTGGCGGCCGACCGATACGTAGGGGCCGATCACCGAACGGCTCACCGTGGCTGCTGGATCCAGATGCACAGGTGGGATAATTACAGTATCACGGGGGCCTTCCGGCACAGGCGCTTGCGCCAGCAGGTACCTGTTGGTCAACAAGAGTGCTTCCCGGGTGCCGCAGTCAAACCAGTTTTCCACTGGGAAGGTACCCAGTTGCGCCCCTCGCTCTACCATGAGCTGGAGCGCATCGGTCAACTGGTATTCACCCCGAGTGCGGATATCGCGCTCGAGGAGCTGCTCCAGGCAAGCGAATAAAAGACTGGAATTGGCAATTAGGTTGGTCCCGACTATAGCCAGATCGGAAACGAATTCCTCCGGCTTCTCACGCAATTTAACCACCTGTCCCCGCTCCTCGACCACCACCCCGAAGCGCTCTGGATCCCCCACCTTTTTAACCCCCAAAAAACCGTCGCCGGCGGCCTGCCAAAGCGCCTGTAAATCAGCTTGAAATATGGTGTCTCCATAGACGATCAACATGGGGTCGCCGCCGACGATAGACCGGGTCAGGTAAATGGCGTGGCCCAGTCCCAGAGGCTCTGGCTGCTCTACGCTCTCCACCCTGGCGAAATCACCGCGCTGCTGTACGTAATCGATAATCTGCTCACCCATATAGCCCACCACCAGGACGATGCGCTCGATTCCCAGAGCAACCATCTGATCCAGAATATGGCCCAGAATGGGTTGTCCGGCAACGTGCAACAAGGGTTTGGGGCGGGTATGAGTATGCGGCTGCAAGCGGGTGCCAAAACCTGCGACCGGCACTACGGCCCACGTTCTATCGCGGTCTATTTGTCCCATCTTTCCCCAATATGTAGAGGCCTCTAGGCCAGCTCCTTAAATCGATCCAAAAGGCAAACTGCTCAAACGTTCCTGCATGACCTCTTCCAGACGACTCCGCACCGCAACTCCCGTTGCCATTTCCAGACACTGCGCGGCTATTTGATCGGCCTCGACCAGACTTATGGAACGCACGATCTCCTTGACTTCGGGGATCAGTCCAGGACTCAAACTCAGGGATTCGAGCCCCAATCCCACCAGCAGCAGAGTGGCCAGGGGATCGCCGGCTACCTCGCCACATATACTCACCGGAATGCCGTGCTGCCGTCCTGTATCCGCCACCATTTTAATCAGCTTCAGCACCGCTGGATGGAAGGTATCGTACAGACCTGCCACCCGGGCATTGCCGCGATCCACTGCCAGGGCGTACTGGGTCAGATCATTCGTTCCCAGGCTAAAGAAATCGATCTCTCGGGCGAACTGATCGGCCATAAGTCCGACGGAAGGCACTTCTACCATGACCCCTATTTTGCAATCTTCCTGAAAATCCCGCCCCTCGGCGCGCAATTCGGCTTTGGCTTCCTCAAAAATAGCACGGGCCTGGCGCAACTCATCCAGGCTCGAAATCATAGGCAACAAAAGCTGGACTTCCCCTTTGATACCAGCCCTGAGCAGAGCCCGCAGTTGCGTTTTGAACAAATCGGGAGTTTCCAGACTAATGCGTATCCCACGCCAGCCCAGAAAGGGATTGGCCTCTGGCGTGACATCGAGCACATGGGACAATTTGTCCCCTCCCAGATCTATGGTGCGAATGACCACGGGATCTGGCGCCAGCGCCTCGATAATGTGCTCGTAGGATTTTATCTGTTCCTCTTCGCTGGGCAGCCGATAGCCCATGTAGAGAAACTCGGTGCGATAAATTCCCACCCCCCGGGCACCGTGTTCGACGGCCGCCTGAATTTCAACCGGCAGATCGATATTGGCCATCAAGGTGATTTCCCTGCCGTCCACAGTGGTGGCTGGCAGTTCCCGGCGCGCCTGCAGCCCACGCTCGCGCCGCACCTGGCGCCGCAACTGGTTGCGATACTGCCGCAGGACTTCCAGACCCGGCCGCACGTGGACGACACCTTCATTGCCATCGACGATGACGATATCGCCAGACCTTATCTCCCGGGAGCTATTCTCCGTGCCCACCACCGTTGGCAGGCGCATAGACCGGGCGATGATGCTGGTGTGAGAAGTCGCGCCACCGATATCCGTGACCAACCCCTTGATGAAACGGCGCCCCAGCTGGGCTGCTTCAGAAGGCAGTAGTTCGTGGATTACAACCACGGCGTTGGCACGCAGAGAGTGCAGGGCCTGGAGATCGCCGCCGGCCAGCCGGATCAACACCTGATTTTCGATATCCATCACATCGGTCAGGCGATCCCGCAAATAGTCGTTCTCGATCCGCTCGAAAATTCTTTTCATCCGCTGCAGGGTCACCGAAAAAGCGTGCTCGGCGGAATAGCACTTCTGGCGGATCAGCACCAGGGTCTGCTCCTTCACCTCCACATCTTCCAGCATGCTCAATTGCGCCGCAAAAATCTGCGCCAGATCTGCGCCCTGTTCCATCTCGACCAGACGCTGGGTACGGCGGATTTCCTCGCCGGCCTGGTGCAAGCTCTGGAGAAAGCGCTCCACCTCGCTTTCCACCTGGTGGGACGCAATTCTGCGCTTGGCTATGTGAGGGACTTCCTTGTGATAGATGAAAGCCCTGCCAATGGCGATCCCCGGCGCTGCCGCAATGCCAGACAGCCGTTTGTGCATCTCCGTTTGCGTCAAATCTGATCCTCGAAGTCGCTCCCCAACAAAGTGCCCAATGCTTCCGCGGCCTCGGTCGCGTCCTCGCCCTCGGTTTCAATTATTATTTCCGCCCCCTGCTCGGCAGCCAGCATCATGACGCCCATGATGCTCTTGCCGTTGATGCGCTGAACCTCTCCTTTGGAAAGAAAAACATCCGCCTTGAACCTGGAAGCTCCCTGCACCAGGATAGCAGCTGGCCGGGCGTGGATTCCCAGGCGATTTTTTACCACTACCGTCTTTTGAATCATCTCTTCGCTCCCAACAAACGCTTTAGCAGACCTGGAGATTGCAGAGGCCGGGGAAAGGACGCATCTGCCCCTTCGATCCCCTCCCCGCGCCGCACTCTGCCGGGGTTCTCCACAAACAAGCGCCTGGCTTCGCGGCCACCGCAAAGCTCTTCTACCCGAGCGCGTGCAGCTACCAGAGAAAAAGGTCTCTTCCCCAAATCGTGGCCATCGCTAGCGACAAACTCAACCCACCCCTGATGCAGCAACATCTCAGCAGTTCGCTGTGCCCGCCGTCCGAATTGTCCCAAGATACTGCCGGCATTGACCTGGAAGAGCAATTCCTGCTGCCGCAAACGCCCAATTTGCTCGTGCGATCGGGCCAATTGCCGGTGGCGTTCCGGATGCGCCAGAATGGGCTTGAAACCCGCTGTGCGCAAAGAGAAAAAACCTCGCTCGAGTCCTGGAGACAATATTCCCGGAGGCAGGTCGACCAGCACGTAGGTGCCGTTTCCACCCAGGGTTCCCGAAGGCCACCCCGCCACCTCCGCCAGACCAAAGCGAAAGCCCATTTCAGCGCCCAGGCTGATTTCGACTCCCAGACCGGCTTGAGCTACTGCTTCTTTTAAATCGGCAAAGCGCTCCTGGTGCAAAGCCTCTTTATCAGGTCCATCGAAAGGGTGGATATGAGGCGTCAATACTGCCCCGGTTATACCCTCTGCCAGACCGCACCGCAACATATTCAAAGACATTTGTATGGAAGTCGAACCATCGTCTACAGCAGGTAAAACGTGGCAGTGAATGTCTACCATCCCGGCCATCTGCTGCTAACCTTTAACATGTACGGCCGCACTCAATTCGCGCAACCGCTGCCCAAGCAACTCGCGCTCTCCTTCCACCACATTACCCGTCACCACAAAACTGGCTCCAGCCTCTACTTTGGCCCTGGCCGTCTGCGGATCGCGAATGCCGCCACCGACGATGACCGGTAGCGAAATATAATCCACAACTGTCCGCACCATCTCATCCGGCACGGACTTTTCGGCTCCACTGCCAGCCTCCAGGTAGACCATCTTCATGCCAATGTACTCGGCGGCCAGAGCATGAGCCATGGCAATATCGTATTTATCGCGCGGTATCGGGCGCGTATTGCTCATAAATTCCACCGAGGTCAGAGTACCCGAATCTATGAGCATGTACCCGGTGGAGATGATCTCCACATTAAATTCTTTCAACAGCGGGGCCGCCTTTACCTGCTGGCCGATCAGCAATTCGGCGTT
>CAXFTV010000065.1:0-2940 GCA_964005845.1 uncultured bacterium | reverse complement strand
GTTGTAGGGGGCGTTGTCGTCCTTGTGCCAATGCTGGTCGTTCGTGCCGCTCGTGAAGGTCGCATTGTGGGTAAAGGGAACGATGGCCCAGTTTTCGCCGACGAGCTGGTTGCATGCGGCGATTACCCCGGGCGAGTTGATCACCTCGAGCACCTCCGGAACGCACGCCGGCGTGACCGCTTTGCGCGCCTCCCACCTTTGCTTTTCCCGCTGGTAGATGCGCTCGTGGGTAGCCAGCGGGATACCAAGGTCTTCCGCCGCCAGCACGACGAGCCCCCTGCTGGCAAAATCCTGGACCAGCCCTTCCTGAGTGCTGTATGCTAGCGGCGCCGGGGTAGAAGAAAAAACCGTTTTTTCATTCGCGTGCAATCTTTTTGCCCTCCATTAGAATCCCTGTTCAACTGGCCAATTGACGAAGTCCCAGAAATTATAGTAGGGCTTTTTGCGCTCCATGGTCAAGGCGTAGCAGTAGCGCCTCCGGCCCTTTTTCCACTACTTGACCACTTTTGCGAAAAGCGCGTAAATAATCCCCGACAAGGAGGAGACCATGAAAGATCCAGCAACTCCCGGCAACAAAAAAGACCGCCTGCAGTGGTTCAACGATATCGGCTTCGGATTATTTATCCACTGGAGTATAGATAGTCAGATCGGTTCGGTCATCGGCCACTCTATGGCCGGTGCCTCGGAGGACTACCTGAAGAAGTACCAGGAGATCCTGCCCGCCACCTTCAACCCCAAGAAATTCGCTCCCGATGAATGGGCCGTGCTGGCGAAACTGGCGGGCATTCGCTACCTGGTGTTCACGACAAAACACCACTCGGGGTTTTGCATGTTTCATACCTCCACCACCCCCTTCAATATCGCCAACACGCCCTTTGAAAGGGATATCACGGCCGAGATCGTCACCGCTTTCAGGCAGCAGGACATCGCTATCGGATTCTATTTTTCGCCCGATGATTTTTACTTTCTCCACCAGCGGGGACTCCCCGTGCACCGGGGCGTCAAGGCGGAGGAATGCGAGGGCTTGCTGGAGTACAACCAGGCGCAGTTGCGGGAATTGCTGACGAACTACGGCAAAATCGATATCCTGTTTTTCGATGGCCCTGCCGCAGGCCTGCGGGAAATGTGCTGGGAGATCGATGCCGAGATTGTCGTCACCCGGGGAGCGATCGAAACCCCCGAACAATACATTCCCGGGATGCAGTCCGACCAACCCTGGGAAGCCTGTATCACCATGGGCACGGGCTGGCAGTACAAACCGACGAACGAGAACTACAAATCGGGTACCCAATTGATAGAACTGCTTATCGAGACCCGGGCCAAGGGCGGAAATCTGCTCTTGAATATCGGCCCTAAACCAAATGGTGAACTGGCCGTAGAGCAGGAGGGTTTACTGCGCGAGATCGCCCTGTGGAACTTCGTCAATAGCGAGGCGATCTACCAGGTGCGCCCCTGGCGCGTGCCTTTTGAAGGAGATATATGGTTTACCGCAAATAAGGAGGACGACACCGTCTACGCCATCGTCGAAACCGAGACCCCATGGGCCTTTCGCGAGCGCCGCGAACTTTCCCTGACATCGGTGCGGGCCAGCGCGCAGACGAGGGTGCAGCTGCTGGGCCAGGCCGACGATGCCGTGGTGGCAGAACGCGCCGCCCTCGAATGGCGTCAGGATGGAGAGCAGCTGCAGATCAGTGCGGCGCGGACCCAGCGGCTCTACAACAACAGACGCTGGCCCAATCCCATCGTCCTCAAAATCACGCACGCGCAGCTGGGCCTGGTGCCACCCACGGTGACAACGACAGAAGCGATCTGGGACGCCGCCTCGAAAACTTGTCTGCTGCACGGCAACCTCGCCGACCTCGGAGCGCATGAAAAAGTCGAAGTCGGCTGTCAGTACCGCCGGAGAAAACTGCTGACCGAAGCCAACGACGAATGGCAGGAGAGCGCCTTTGAGCAATTGCAGTCGGCGGGCGAGTATTCGAGGCGCATCGGCAAGCTGGAAAATGAAACGAATTATGAATACAGAGCGGTGGCCCGCCATCGCAGCGCGGCCGTATGTGGAGACAGTCTGAGGTTCCGGGCGGATTGAGAGGCGGCGCTCTCTTATAGGCGCTGCGCCCGCAAGCGCTCCTCGTCTATTTCCATCCCCAGCCCCGGGCCTTCCGGCACCACGATATGTCCGGCCTCGTATGCTACCTTTTGCCGCACGATTTGCTCCTGGTAGACCAGCGGACCCGCGGGGTAGCACGGAAAATCCACATTGGGCATCGCCGCAACCAGATGGGCCCGCGCGGCCGTCCCGATCGACAGTTCCACCGTGCTGCCCAGCAATACTTTGATGGCGAACATTTCCGCCAGCCCAAAAACCTTGATACAGGAGGTCAGACCGGCGTAGCCGATGCCCGCGTTAAAAACATCGACGGCGCCGTGGCGGGCGAAGCGAACCGCGACTTGTTCCTCGGCCACGTGCTCGCTGATCGGCACGGCCACGGCCTCCCGCAGGGCCGCGAAATCCTCCACCGGCGCATGGTGCCGCCCCTCGAGGGGAGATTCCACCAGCTGCGGCTCGAAAGGCGCAAAGCGCGCGATCACCTCGATCGCCGTCTCGACGTCGAAGCGGCCGCTCGCATCCAGCGCGTTGATTTCGACCTTGCCGCCCCAGCGCTTGCGCAAGCGGGTGAGGAAGCGTTCGTCCTGCTCCAGATTGCGGCCAAAATAATATCGGATGATCGGATGCCCCCGATCTTGCAGGCGCTCGATCCGCGCCAGATTCGCCTCCACGTCCGCCTCGTCCCGGCAGGGCGCCAGCGGATAGGCAAAGGGAATCCGCTCCCGGTACTTGCCGCCGAAAAGCTGGTATAAAGGCACGTCCAGCGCCTTGCCGAGCGCATCGTGCAGCGCGATATCCACCCCGCAGATCACCTGGTGCTCCCACTCCTG
>CAXFTV010000064.1:0-10292 GCA_964005845.1 uncultured bacterium | reverse complement strand
GCGGTATTATTGGTAGGACACGATATGGGCTTGATGGCGCAATTTGCAGAACGCGTTGGGATTATGTATGGCGGAAAGTTGGTGGAGGTCGGTCGGGTAGAAGATATTTTTCGCGATCCCAAGCATCCCTATACCCGGTTACTTATTTCCAGTATTCCATCTTTTGCCACCAGGGGGGAATTCAAGGGCATCCCTGGCGTTGCATTGTCGCTGCTCAACACGCCTGCCGGTTGTCTTTTTCATCCGCGTTGTCCGCAGGCCATGCCGCGGTGTTCACGGCAAGTGCCGCAACTGCGCGAAGTCTCCAGCGGGCAGCGGGCGGCCTGTCTGCTGTACGACGAGGAAGCAGATCATGACGCGATTGATTGACGCGCAAACCAAGCTCCAAGCCAGCCCCCCACTGCTTGAGATGCGTCATGTGCGCAAGGTATTTCGCGGCGGTGGCATGTGGGGCAAGGGCAAAGAAACCCTGGCGCTCAACGATTTTTCCTTAACGCTCGATGCTGATGAACCTGCGTTTACCGCGATTGCCGGCGAGTCGGGCAGTGGCAAAACTACACTGGCCCGTTTGCTCTTGGGCTTTGAAGAACCGACCGCGGGCGAAGTCCTGTATCGCGGCCAGAATTTATTAAAGCTGGACAGAAAGAAGATGCGCATGTTCAGGCAAGAAGTACAGGCCATCTTCCAGGATCCATTTGCCGCCTATAATCCATTTTACAAGATCGACCACATTCTCACTACACCGGTGGAAAAATTCGGCCTGGCCGCTTCAAAGTCCGAGGCCCAGGACAAAATTTGCGAAGCGTTGGAAACGGTGGGACTACGAGTGGACGAAACCCTGGGACGCTATCCACATCAACTCAGTGGTGGCCAGCGTCAGCGCATCACCATCGCGCGGGCGTTGCTGTTGAAGCCGCGCCTGATTATTGCCGATGAGCCGGTTTCCATGGTCGATGCTTCGCTCCGGGCAACCATTTTGGAAAGCCTGCATAGGCTGCATCGCGATTTTGATATTTCCTTTATCTATATCACCCACGATTTGACCACGGCCTACCAGATTGCCGAGAATATCGTGGTGCTCTACCATGGTACTGTGGCCGAGGCTGGGCAAATGGCCAAGGTGATCGGGGCTCCCAAACATCCCTATACACGAGAGTTGATCCATTCTATTCCGGTACCCGAGCCGGGCAGTGAGTGGATCGATGGCGCGCCAGAAGAAAGCGCGGAAAAAACTGTAGCGGAAGATCCGGGGCAAGCGCCCGGCTGTAAGTATGCGTCTCGCTGTGCACAGGTAATGCCCCGCTGTCGTGATCAATTACCTGAATTATACCGCAGTGATCCACGGCAAGTAGCTTCATGCTACTTGTATGAGGCCGAGGCCGAAGCATTGGCCGGCGGCGACTTGACGAGCGTTTTCCAGTCGCGGTCGTGAATGGCATCTGCGGCGGCCGATAGTATCCCGCATGGATTTAAAATCGAGCGGCGGCAATATTTCTTTTGCAAATTACAATGAGGCAATTTCTTATGCGGCGAAGCAATAACGCGACTTTGGTCTTACTGGCGCTCAGCGTCTGCTCGTTTGCTTGTGGAGGTGGACAGGATGGACATAGGGTGCCGCGCAACCGGACCTTAGTCATGGATTGCTCCGATGTGAGCAACTGCGGTGGGCAGATGAAGGACTTTGATAAATTCAATCCCTTTATTCCCGGTGCCGTTTCCAAGACAGGGTGGAATTTCCTCTATGAACCGCTGTATTTCTATAATGCGTACAAGGCTACAGATAATCTGATTCCATGGATTGCCGAAAGGCACCATTTCAATGAGGATTATACTGAAGTGACGGTGGAAATCCGCGCCGGGGTGGAGTGGAGCGATGGGATGCCATGGACCGCTCGCGATTTGGTCTTCACCATTAATATGTTGCGCCGCAATGCGCCGGATCTGCTCTTTTCCACAGATATGGAAACGTGGGTAAAAGATGCAGTGGCAATAGATGACTTAAGGGCCAAGATCACTTTGAAGGCGCCGAATCCGCGCTTTATTTTTTCTTATTTCACCAACAATTTTGATAATGGCATTCCCATAATGCCCAGGCATATTTGGGAATCGGAAGATCCCAGTGAATTCGCGAATTTTTCAGTGTCAAAGGGGTGGCCAGTAGTCACGGGTCCATATCGTCTGAAACACGCGTCCGGACAACAAAAGATCTGGCAGTTGCGACCTGATTGGTGGGCGGCCAAAATTGGCTTCCAAAAATTGCCCAGAGTCGAACAGTTGACCTATTTGACCTATATGGAAGAGACAAAGCGGGTGCAAAACCTGCTGGCCAATCACATCGATACCTCGCTCGATATACGGCCTCCTAATATTCGCACTGCGGTGGAGGGGAATCCCAATATATCGACCTGGACAGGGCGGCAGCCGCCCTGGGGATATTTGGATTGGTGGCCCGTATGTCTGGGGTTTAATGCGCTGGAAGCCCCCTTTGACAAACCCCAGATTCGCTGGGCAATCAACCATGCGATTAATCGCGAACAACTAGTTGAAGTGGGGTGGCAGAATAGCGGCTCGTATTCCCTATTGCCCTTTCCCGAATTTCCACCTGTAAGAGAATATACCGATCCATTGGCCGATTTGTTGGAACAGTATGATGTCGGCCTGTACGATGTGCAGAAATCGGCCCGGATTATGGCTGCACAGGGATGGCGAAAAGACGAAAATGGCTTTTGGACCAAGGATGGCAAACGCTTGAAAATCGTCATCGATATCTTTCCAGTTTTTCAGGATCTGGCACCGGTTCTGGCGGCGCAGTTACAGCAAGCCGGTTTTGATGCGTTGTTCCGCAATACGCCCGATGCCTATACGCGCATGGCCCAGGGCAGGGCCAAGGCGTTTATGATGGGCAATGGTGGTTCAGTAAGAGATCCATATTTCACCCTGCACTTTTATCACAGCCGCTTTGTGCGACCGACAGGCGTTCATGCAGAACAGTTTTGGCGCTGGCGTAACGCGACCTTTGATAAGCTGGTGGATCAGATGGCCGAGACGGCGCCGGACGATCCTGAATTGCATGGACTAGTGCGGCGAGCGATGGAAATTTGGTTGGCGGAATTGCCTTCGATTCCGTTGGTTCAATGGTACCATCGCATACCGCACAACGAGACCTACTGGACCAATTGGCCATCGGCTAGGAATCCGTATATCAATAGCGCTTATTGGCATAATACCTGGCTCCTCGTGCTGCTGAATTTAGAGCCGACTCAGAGCTGAGGGCGCAGCTAAAACGAAAAATTCCGCCCGCTACAACGCGGAATTTCATATAGGGAAACGGAATGCTCTCATGCGCATATTCAGTGCTGTGTTCTTCGTGTTGCTATTCTATCTGGCTGCTTGTGGCAGTGACGGCGGCGATTATGTGCCGCGCCATCGCACCCTGGTGATCGACTGTTCAGAGGTTAATATTTGCGGCGGTCAGATCGCCGACCACAACTCCTTCAATCCCTATCTGCCCGGTACTACCTCACGCACCGGATATAATTTTCTATACGAGCCGCTTTACTACTACAACGCTTTTCGCGCAAAAGACAACCTGATTCCGTGGATTGCCGAGAGTCACCACTTCAATGAGGATTATACCGAAGTGACGGTGAAGATCCGTGCTGGAGTGGAGTGATGGGACGCCGTGGACTGTGCACGATTTAGTCTTTACCATCGATATGCTCAAAGCACATGCGCCCACTCTGGTTTTTTCAACGGATATGCAGACGTGGGTAGAAAAGGCGGAAGCGTTGGATGCCCATACGGCGCGCATCGTGCTAAAGGCCCCCAACCCGCGCTTTATTTTTAATTACTTCACTTATAATTTCGGCATTGGTATACCTGTCGTACCCAAGCATATCTGGGAGGGTCGGGATCCCGAGATATTCACCAATTTTGATCTGCGCCGGGGTTGGCCCGTAGTCACTGGTCCGTATCGGATGACGCGCTCGGGACCGCAGCAACGGGTTTGGGATCGACGCGATGATTGGTGGGCCCAAAAGGTTGGTTTTAAACAACTCCCCAAGGTAGAGCGTTTGATCTATCTGACCTATATGGACGAAACTAAACGGGTCCAGAATCTGCTGACCAACACTATTGATACCTCGCTTGATCTGCGCCCGCCCAATATCGAGGCCGCAGTACGGCAGAATCCGCATATAACGACCTGGACCGGGCGGCAATCACCCTATGGATATTTAGATTTCTGGCCCATTTCATTGGGCTTTAACAATCTGGAAGAACCCTTTAATAATGCAGCGGTGCGGCGGGCCATCAATTATGCTATCGATCGCAATCAACTGATCGATATAGGCTGGCTGGGGAGTGGATCGTCGGCCTTGTTGCCCTTTCCCGATTTTCCACCAATGCGCAAGCATACGGACAAGATTAAAGATTTGTTGGCCGAGCGCCAGATTGGCCTGTACGATCCGCAGCGGGCGGCGGCTATAATGGAAGAAGAGGGATGGCAACGAGATGCGGAAGGGATATGGACTAAAGACGATCAGCAGTTCAAAATTGTCATTGACATCGCGCCGATCTTTCAAGATTTGACGCCGGTGTTAAAGGCGCAATTGGACCGGGCCGGTTTCAATGCCTCATTTCGCATGACGGCCGATTTTTATACGCGGCAAACGCAGGGCGATGCCCTTGCCTATCTTACCGGTCATGGGGGCTCGGTGCGCGACCCGTATTTTACTCTATCGTTTTATCACAGTCGCCACATTCAGCCCAGCGGCACTCCCACCACTTATTTTTGGCGCTGGAAAAATGCTGCCTTCGATGCGCTCGTCGATGCAATGGGACAAACTGCTCCAGATGATCCAGCCCTGGATGGATTGTTTCGCCAGGCTATGGAGATCTGGCTGGATGAATTGCCATCCATACCTTTGGTTCAGTGGTACCACCGGATCCCCCACAACGAGCGCTATTGGACCAATTGGCCCAGTGCCGAAAATCCCTACATCCACTCCGCCTATTGGCACCGCACCTGGTTGCTGGTCTTGCTGGAGCTAGAACCGGTGCAGTAGAAAAGATTCGGGCAGCGCGGCAGAATTGTGAATGACTACGAGCCTGGAGAGCAGGTTTTGAGTCGGATCGGGGTGGTTTCTAGAGCAGTGGATGGGGGAAATCCAAGCCGCATCGGTGGCGTGGTGATATACCCGTGCATTTGCAGGAGGGACTGCAGCGATTGTCTTTTCGCGTCGGGCTCGTCCTGCAGGAAATTGAACGATAATTCAATATTTCGATAAAGGTCCTCAGTGGCCAAAGGGAGTGTGCTGTGAAGAGAGTACGAGTCGGGTTTATCGGTCTTGGGGGGCGGGGGCGGGGACTTGCCGCGCTGGTCGCCGGCATGGAGGATGTCGTGGTTCCCGCCCTTTGCGATGTCCATCGAGACCGCGTCGAACAAACGGTCCATCAGCTCGAAAAGGCCAGTGGTCATAGACCCGAAGGCTATACGGATTATCGCCAGATGCTGGAGCAGGGCAACCTGGATGGTGTGGTGATCGCCACCAGTTGGACCACGCATGTGGAAATCGCTCTGGCGGCGATGCGCGCGGGTATTTACGCGGGCTCCGAGGTGGGCGGGGCATCGTCGCTGCAGGAGTGCTGGGAGCTTGTGCGGGTCAGCGAGCAAACAGGTATTCCCTTTATGCTGCTGGAAAACTGTTGCTACGGACGCGAGGAAATGGCGGTGCTCAATATGGTCAAGCAGGGAATCTTTGGCGAATTGATTCACTGCCAGTGCGGTTACCAGCACGATCTGCGCTCCGAAATAACCCGCGGCAACGAAAATCGCCACTACCGCCTGGACAACTTCGCACACCGCAATGGCGACCTCTATCCCACCCACGGTGTGGGGCCGATCGCCAAGATGCTCGACATCAACAAAGGCAACCGTTTCATTTCTTTGGTTTCTATGAGCAGTAAGAGTCGGGGACTGCACGACTATGCCGTCAAGCAGCTCGGTCCGCAGCACACCGAGTACGCTACCGAATTCGCCCAGGGCGATATTACCACTACGATGATCAAATGCGCCCACGGCGAGACGGTGTTGCTGATCCACGATTGTTCGCTGCCGCGCCCCTATTCGAGGGGGCAGCGCGTCCAGGGAACGCTCGGCATCTGGATGGAGGACAAAAACGCCCTGCATTTCGATGACTTTCCCGGGGAAGAGTGGGCGGACATGGCCCGCTACCTCGAAGAGTACGAGCACCCGGTGTGGAAAGATTTCATTGCCGACGGGGTACAGGGTGGTCATGGAGGAATGGATTATCTGGTCCAGCGAGCTTTCATCGAGTCTATCAAGCAGGGATCTCAAACCCCGATCGATGTCTACGACTCGGTCGCGTGGATGGCCATCACGACCCTATCCGAGCAGTCGATCGCCTGCGGTAGTCAACCCCTGGCCTTTCCCGATTTCACCAATGGCAAATGGATCGTCACCCGTCCCAAGGCCGAATCGTACTGGTCGCTCGACGGAATATATACCGGTGGCCGAAGCGAGGCCTGAGGGCGTTAGGGCCTGAGAATTTGCTCCTGGTATGGGATGGGCAATAAGATAGTGCGCAGCATCCGTCGAATTGCAGGTGCGGCAGGCTGTCCCGACAGGTCTGTATAGGCGGTAGTAAAAGTAACTGTGCACGATACCCTTGTAAGTGTACTGGGCATACAAGGTGACCGTGGGACTCGAACCCACACGACGCGGCCCCACGCGTCTGCCAGCATCCAACTTAACCCAGTTGGCGGGTATACACGCCCCTGCCGGAACAGCGTTTACTGCCGCGTGCTATTTTGGGCTGCAAGGATCAGTCAGCCAGATCGATCTGCCAGTTGGCCGCCTGAATTTTGGTGTCGATTTCCCGGTGCGCTCTGGCCGCTCGGTCCGCTTCGATTTGAATCGCTGCCACATCGATAGTGGACTGGAACTTGATTTCGGAGCGCGTGGATCGATCTTGCGTCACCGTTGCGGCCTCTGCAAGATCGCGGTAGGCGCCGTGTTTCACCTTTAGAAGATCGCGAGTCGCGAGCGCATCCGCGAGCGTCTCCCCTGGTTCGAGCACGCTCTGGCTATTGGTGCGGTTGATGCGCTGAATGAGGTTCGTGAGTTCCGATACCAGTTTTTCCAACGCTTCGATGAGCGCCTCCGGGTCTTCGGGCGGCCGATCGCCTTCCTGGACTTTTGAACTGCGCAAGAGGCGCTGGCACACTTGCTCAAGACGCTTTTGGCTGTCCGCACGGAGTATCAACGCTTCTGCTAATTTCATTTCGATTGCCTCTGTTAAGCCCCATGCAGTGTCAATTGAGGCGTCTTAAGCGCAGGTTCTCTAGTGGTGTCGGACCTCATCCTGGCGCTAATACAGAATGTATGACGGCGCTGGGCGGCATGCAAGATCAGGCCTCCGATCTGGTTTTCAGTATCGCCGTGTTATTATATAGATGCCCAACCCAGCCGAGAGGAAGAAATTATGGATTTTTTCCCTTTGAGCGCCGCGCAGCGCCGCGCTATCGATAGCGACGGTTTTCTCGTCGTCCCCCAGGTTCTCGACGCCGACGCAGTGTCCCTGCTGACTGCGGCCAGCGATCGCCTGATGGGCCCGTTCCTGGATGATCCCGAGCAGGTTTATCTACAGTTGCGCCAGGGCCTGGTGCAGGAGCCGGATCTGGATCTGCTCGTTGCCCACCCTAAGACGGTGCCGCTGGTGGTGCAGTTGCTCTCGCCCAATATCCATTTGCACTCGGCGTCGATCATTTACAAGAAGCCCCAGGACGCGGCCCTGAGCGCGCCCGCGCGCGGCTGGCACCGCGACATCGGCATCGCCGAGGATCTCGGCCATCAGGGCTTGCCGCGCCTCGGCATCAAGGTGTGCTACTGCCTGAGCGACTTTTCTGCACCTGCCTCCGGCATGACCCTGCTGGCGCCCGGCAGTCATATCAACGGCACGCCGCTGGGAATCCGCGCCGGAGAGGTCGATCCGCCGGAGGTGGCCGACATCAGGGTGCGCGCCGGCGATGCCGTATTTTTCGAAAACCGCGTCTTCCACTCGGCGGCGCCGAATTTGAGCGACCGGGTATCCAGGGTGATTATTTATGGCTACGCCTACCGCTGGATGAAGACGGATCAGTATCTCAACCCGCCCGACCCACAGGTGCTGCAACGCGCTGGGAGCGCTATTGATTTCCAGCTTCTGGGCGGCTACTACAACGTCGACGAAAGCCCCCAGGCCCTGCTCGACTGGGCGGAAGAGCACGGCGTCAATCCGGGGCCGGTGCAATGGACGGCGCAGATCTAAAGGGGTGATTTTGTCGCCGGCGGAGTGGGTGCCGCTCCGCGCCCTGGAAGTTCGGCCGCAGCTCCAGATCGCCCGGCGCGCTAGCAAAAGTTAAGTATTGACGACCCGCTTTAATACTTTTTTAGCTATACCGCCCACAATGATAATTGCCGCAATTGTGGCTAAAATTCCAACGACGAAAAGGCCTTGATGACTGCTGGCTTTTAAGTCGAGGTTGGTAAGCCCGGCGCCGGCCATGGCGACGATTACTATTCTGGGAGTAAGTCCAATTAAACTTCCCATAAAAAATTCAAAGAGTCTTACCTTGGCCGCCGCCAGCAGGACATTCGTTCCGGCAAAGGGCATAATCGGCGATAGGCGAATGAGGGCGATAATAAAGATTGAGCGAAAACGGTCGTGCTTCAGTAGTTCTCTATAGATTTCAAAGGCCCTGGGGCGTTGACATAAAGAGTTCAGAGCTCGATCGCCAACGAGGCGTGCCGTGACAAAGAAGGATAGAAGAGAGGCGAGGATAATAGCGCCAATGGCATAGGCCGGACTCCACAAAGCCCCGTAAAGCATTCCGGCCACCAGAGAGGCCGCATGAGTCGGTATGAGCGATAGGCCAGCCAGCAGCGCAGCGGCGAGCAGAAAAATGGGTATACTTGTGGGGCCAAGATTTCTCAATGGCGTTAGCCAGCTCTCCGCAGTGCCGGTGAGAATGAGCGCACCCAAGACCGGAGCCAAAACGGCAAAGGCGAGTACGGGACCCAGGGTGCTGAGTTCCTGGATGAATGATTTAATTCTTTTAAACATATCTGTTAATATTTTTCTTGCCGAGTAGCGCCAGCTGGCTGTCAGCCGGGAATCTCTTCCTCCATCGCATCTTTCGAGTAGTGGGGACCATGGATGAATGGCAAGGTCCTACTTCCTCGCCGATCCAGCAAGTCCAGAGTCTGCCGCCCGGCGTGACTTCGAACCCCGCGGACATCGCGAAGGGCAGATAGCGGTCGGCGTAGGCGGGCAGGGGGTGGAAACCGATCTGCGGCGTTCGGCGGATTCTGTCGAGCAGTGCTCGGGTGCCGGAGAAGCTCATCGGTTCAGACTCGTTTTGCATTTTGCTCCAGGCTGGGGACCTTGCCGGCACCCCGTTTCCCGTCCGTCCGTAGCCGCGTATCTGCCGCCGCAATCAGCGCATAACTCGGGGCGTTCGCCGATCTCATCTCTCCGGCCCGGAACAGCGCGGCCATGTCGTCGAGGAACTCGACGCGCGCGTTGCTCGGGAAGAAGGCCATGCGGATATCCGCCTTTGCTTCGGGGGACGAAAGTAGAGGAATTATAAAAGGAAGCCGCTATGAAAATAAAAATAACTATGCGATTATTGAAAGCAATAGCTGCATTTTTGTTTAGTTTTGGTGGTGCTAACCCCGATTCTCTTCAGGGTGCTTGCGCCCCCAGGCCGCGCCCTTTACGCGGAGTCTATACTTTATGGAAGAGTGGACGATTGCCCGGTTCCAGACCGAGATGAGCGCCGGTGCGCTAAGGGCGCGCACGCTGAGCGAATTCTACCTGCAGCGGATCGCCGAAATCGACAAGAGCGGCCCGACGATAAACGCCGTCATCGAGCTCAACCCCGACGCGCTGGCGCTGGCCGACCGGCTCGATGCCGAACGCCGGCAGGGCGGGGTGCGCGGCCCCCTGCACGGTATCCCCATTCTGCTCAAGGACAATATCGATACCGCCGATCGGATGCAGACTACCGCTGGTGCGGCGGCGCTGCTGGGTGCCGCGCCAACCAGCGACGCCTTCCTGGTGGAGCGCCTGCGCGCCAGCGGCGCCGTGCTGCTGGGCAAGACCAATCTCAGCGAATGGGCCAATTTCCGTTCGACCCGCTCGACCAGCGGCTGGTCGAGCCGCGGCGGCCAGACCAGGAACCCGCATATCCTCGACCGCTCGCCCTGCGGCTCGAGTTCGGGCGCGGGC
>CAXFTV010000063.1:0-3571 GCA_964005845.1 uncultured bacterium | reverse complement strand
TTGTAGGCGTTAAACAAACGACAAAACCCAGAACCCGGCGCCCAAATCCCAAGCGCCGCCAACGCGCCAAAATTTCATACGACCCCCTCGCCCCCTTCCTTGCTTCAATGCGGGATGTAGATGCGATGATCCATCCTCCCAAGGGTAGGCGTCCCAGTCCCTGCCCCACTGTATTAAATAGGGGGGTCGTCCTGTCGAGCCGTCGACACAGCATCAAATGCATTCTGCTGGAAAACCTGGAAGAGATCGACGGGGAAGTTTTAAAAAATATTTGCACCCACCGCTTCGAAGCTGACAAAGTTGTTTACTTGCCTTTGGGGACTCCGGTCCTCACCGATGAAGTCCTCCACCAGGGCAGGACCTTTTCCGTCAAACTCGCCAAGGGCACCCTGTTCTTGAGCCCGGGCGGACATCCCAACGGCTATTTGTTGGACTCTTTGCAAGTACCCCTGAAAAAAGAACTTGGGAGCAATCCACAATTTCTCGCTATCACCGAACAAATGGGCAAACGTCACCTGCAAAAACTGGTCGACATTCCGCCTAGTTTCACGCTCATCAAAGAAGATATTTTCTTTGATGAGCAAAAAAAACCTCGCAAAATTGACAAAGGTAGCCTCATAATTAGCCGCAGCGGTGTGCTCACCGGCCTCTTGCTGGCTGAATTGCAACTTCCCATCAAGGGGAAATTATCCGATATAAGTTCCCTTTTTCAGCTTCGCTCCAAATACCAACGCCTTCCTCTTGAAACCCTAATTCAACGTTTGGAGCATGAACCTAGTAGGGAAATATCACTGCCCCGGGGCACCTTTCTCTTCAGTCCCAAGGGCAAGGTATATTTCGTCTGGAGAGAAAACGTAATAGCCGATGAGCAAAAACTGGTTAACTGGTCCACCGAATCACACATAAACGATCCTGGAATTTTAGAGGTATCACTGCAAAAACGCAATCATATCGGGGGACCTGGGGAGGTCATAACTCAGGAGGAACTCAACTATCTTCGCGACGTATTCAGCCAGGCCGGCACCACCAATATCTATCGCGAGACTCTCCTATTGGACCGCAATATTTTTTTTAAGTTCATCATGGATATGCCCTACGCCCAATCCGGGAAATTTCGCTCCTACCTGGTCACTGGCGGAGTCGTCCAGTTAAACAACTTTCGCAAGGGAACCTTCAGCGTTGAAATGGGCGGCAAAGACGTCGAAATCACCGACCTCGATTTTTCCCAGGTCCGCAAGCATTTGCAACCCGAGGGTCGCATCCTCATCAAGCTCGGCAGTCTGTTGCGCATCCGCGACGAGCGCGAGGGAGACTGGGTCTACGCCACAACGACAAATTTATTTTATCCGCACGCTACCCTGACCCGACCTCATTTAGAGGAATTCACCCCTGAAAGCATCCGTTTCGATCACCGGGACAAGAAAATGTCCACTTTGATCGGCCCCCAGGAACATCCCAAGGAACACGATATCGGTTCCACAGGTGAGCCCCTTCCGGACCTCCTCGTTTTGATCAACAACGAACTGAAAAAAGACCCGCCCAGAATGGTTTTCGTCCTCGATGGCACCCTCTTCGTTTGGAACGGTCGCCTTTATAAAGTCAATGAAGACATGCCTTTTCGTCCTAAAGACTGGCCCGATAGAGTCACAGATGAAGACCTTCTGGCCCGCGAAGCCCAGTGGCAAATACATCCCGTGGTGGAGGATGTAGAGGAAGTTGAAGAAGATTTGCCACCTGATTTTGACGAAGATGAAGACCTAGACGACCTGCCCTTTGATACTCCTGTCCTGCGCTAACCCCCCAAGGCCTATGCCACAACTCTGTCGGAAACCCATGCCCTCACTAAGATTTTTCTACCCCGCTCTCTTGGTCTGCGTTTTTTCTTCCAATTTCCTTTGGGGTTCGACCATTCGCCTCGCCTCTCTGGGGGGAGAAAACGACCTCCTCAGGGATTCCAGCAATATTTACCTTTACCCCGCCCTGGCCCACGAACTACCCCATTTTGGCGTGGCCCTTTTCGACAATTGGGCAGGAGCAGTATATCCACTTGGGCAAAGGCATGCGCTTGGTTTGTTCTTTAATCGCCCCACGCCTCAGCAGAACCGCTTAAACGCCTATATAAGCAAAAATGGAAGCGCTATCTTCAACAGCTTGCAGGTGCACCCCTTGGCCGATGTTCTCTATGGGCTAAAACTGGGCAAAAATCTGCAACTCGGGTTGCTTGCCCGCTTGGCGTACGCCAAGCGCGAACGCGACTCTACCGATGCAGCTGCTTCTAGCGCGGAT
The DNA here is from genome assembly GCA_964005845.1 of uncultured bacterium. Classification (GTDB taxonomy): domain Bacteria; phylum Latescibacterota; class UBA2968; order UBA8231; family UBA8231; genus CAXFTV01. The sequence continues at coordinate 1,285 of CAXFTV010000063.1, read as the reverse complement.
CTCCGCCTTGGTCTCCGGCTGGGCAACTTAAACGCCACTATTGGCTTTCTGCGCCGCAATTTAAAAGATATGGACCACTCCACCGAAGGTGTTGCCAGTTTGCCCGACAAAGATACCAACGGCTATTTACTCAACTTGCGCCTGCGGATGAAATTGACTCCACAATTGCACTTTTACCCCTCTGCCGGTTTTGAAAAAAGTTCTTATTCATTAGGGGCAAACCGGCAGGACGAAAAAACTCAGCACCTGGGCTTCAGTTTTAATGTTAGGCCTGCAAACCAAACTTTAATTATAGCGGGCTTGCTCGCCAGCTACCAGCAAACTGAAATCGGCGCTACCGACGCCAGTCCAGCACTAAATGAATCTATTTTAGTGTTGCCTACCACCATCCTCGCTGGTGAAACTCAGGTTGGTTCAATTCTATTTCGCCTTGGCTTAAGGCACGAAAATATTCTGACTTCAGTCGAGCAATTTCAAGATCACCGCCTGGTAGCTAAAGACGATTTTACTACTGCCTTTAAAACCAACCTGGGAGTCGGTCTCGAATTTGGTTCCCTGCTTCTGGATGGCCTTCTCGAACGCGATTTCCTGCGCGATGGCCCTCATCTCATCGGTGGCAGCCGGCATGGCGGAGGAATCTTTTCAAAGATAAGCATTACCTTTCATTTTTAAGGTTGAGTAGCACAGGCCTCCACCTGCTTGACGGCAACGACCTGGCTATCATATATTTAAAAAACTCCAAATTTTGCCCTCGAAATTACTTTTCCTTATTTAAAAATAGTGCCCGAATGGACCCATTCAGCATTCTTTTTGTAGATGACGAAAAAGAATTCCTTGAAACAATAAAAGAGTTTTTTGAACAACTCGGATATAAAGTTTATATTGCCCACAATGGCCAGGAGGCGCTGTTGCGGGTCAAAGACCATATGCCCGGCATGGTATTTCTGGATATCTCAATGCCGCAAATGGATGGCAGTGAAGCTCTGCGCCTGATACACGAAATCAACCCCGAAACTCAGGTCATCATCGTTTCGGGGTATGCATCCGAAAGTTTAGCCCGGGATCTATTACAACATGGCGCATGTGATTTTTTTCAAAAGCCTGTAGATTTGGTCCTACTACAAGAAACCGTTGAACGCCTTCGAAGCCTCAGGGACCTCAACTGATTTTTTTTAATGTCTTATATTCTCTTTCCACATGGAGATGTTTAAACTTCTATTTTCTTCAGGGTAATACTTTATTTTTCTTGACTTTCCACTCTTTTTTTTTTATCATGAACTAAGAG
>CAXFTV010000062.1:0-5184 GCA_964005845.1 uncultured bacterium | reverse complement strand
TTGTTCGTTCTTCTTTAATGTGCCCCTGAGCAAGTGTCACAATCTGGGCTGCACGACGCTGTCAATTAAAAATTTGATGGGCATTCTGGATCGGCCCGAGCGCCATCTGTGCGCTATGCAGGAAGTAGATAAACCACTGGAGGAAGGCATCTGGCGTCTCACCGAAAATGGGATCAGTCTCTTTGAAGAGCGTTTTTACCACAAACTTTGCGATATAGTGGCAGCTCTGCGCGGTCTGAAAATTCCGCGCTTGTCCATGGTCGATGGTCTCATCGGCCGGGATGGAACCGCCTTTAACGAGGGCCAAAACTATCCTCTGGGCTGGACTCTGATCGGCGAGAACGAGGTCCACGTGGATGCTGTGGGCACCTATCTCATGGGCTTAGACCCGGAGGTGACGCCCTACTTGAAGTTTGCTGCCGAACGCGGACTGGGGACCAATCGGGTCGAAGATATAGAAGTGGTAAATCTGGCCGATGGCACCGAACTGGAAATTCAGGGGTTGCGCTCGCGGCGCGTTCTGATGCCAGTCGCAAGTTATGGGGAGGGTTATTATCCCCGCTTTCGCGTCGATGGTTCGGTGGTGCCCTGGCGCCTCGACGATGTGAACAAACAGCGCCAGGAGGATAGCCAGGCGCTCATCCCGGCCACCTGATCGGAACTTCATGTCCGGACAGAGTTTGGCAGATCATCAAAAAAGCGTTGATGAGTGGATTCGCACCATCGGAGTGCGTTATTTTTCGGAGCTAACCAATACCGCCATTCTCATGGAAGAAGTCGGCGAACTGGCTCGCCTGATGGCGCGTCAATTTGGCGATCAGAGTTTCAAAGATGACGAAGGCGAACGGGATCTGGGCCTGGAGATGGCGGATATTTTGTTTGTCCTGCTCTGTCTGGCCAATCAGACCGGGGTGGATTTAGAAAAGGCCTTCGCCGCCGCCATGGACAAAAAAACTGCGCGGGACCGGGAGCGACACAGCCGCAATCCCAAGCTGAGATAAATATTTTTCACCTTCCTCATTCCGTTTTTAGCGGAGTGTTTGCTTTTTTTACAACATGTGTACTATCCGCCCAAGACCCAATTCCTTTTTTTTCCATGGACTGATAATATTGTTGTGGTGGAATTGCAGTTGTGGGCTGATGAATCCAAGGGAGACCCTGGAGTTCCAGCCCAGTCAGGTGCCGGTGGGCCCCCTGGCTCTTGGAGTATGGTTGCCGGCTGGATTGGATCGGTTTCGCTTCGGTGCCGAAGACCAGGAGCGCCTGGTGGCGCTGGGCATCAACCAGATCGAGTGGTTGCAGCGGGCCAACCAGGATTCGCTTAGCGCCGAGGAGTTGGCCATGGCATTCTGCAACCAATACGGGATGCGCATGCCGGTCTACTACGAGCCGCGCGGTTTTTCCCCCTACGATAAGCTGCGCAACTGGGCGACGCGCACCGAACTAGAGGCAGGTTTTGCGGATTCTGTGCGTGAACGGGTCCGGGGACTGCAACAGCAGTGGGGCGAGGCGAAGGGGTTCTTTGGCTACCTCGTGGGGCACGAGGATTATCGCCAGGGATATGCTGCCGCTCTGCGCCAGACCGTTGAGGTGTTGCGCCAGGAAGATCCATCCCGACCGGCGCTAACGGTGGGCAACATCGGAGATTATGCTTCGGTGGAAGCCTTTATGGACGCCTTTTTTGCCGCCGGTGGAGCGACCAATATTTTTCAGCATGAGCGCTATATTTTCAGGCAAAATGTACCGTTTTCGGGCAAGGGGCTACAAAGGCGGCTGCAAGATCTCGTCAGGGGCTATGAAAGCGTCGCCCGGCACCTGCAGGGGCGCAATGGGCGCTGGCATGCAATTGTGCAAGCGCAGGGAGAAATTCGCCAGGGGGAGATATTCTACCGCCAGCCCGGTGCGGCAGAACTTCGCGTTCAGGCCGGCTTGGCATTGTCGCAGGGTGCTTCCGGCATCATTTACTTTCTCTACAGCTCTGGCGTCGAAGAAGTGCTGAATCAAGATAGCGTTTTGGTAGAGCGGCGGGAATACCTGGGGTTGGTAGATAGAGAGGGTCGACCAACCCCCAGTTATTTTGCCGTCCAGCAGCTCAACAGCGGGCTAAACCGTCTGAGCGAGGTGCTGGAAGAGTTACATTTTCACGGCGGTTTTTCAAGTTCGAAAACACCGCGCAATCCGCTCCTGCGCAGTGCTGCTGGAGACCTTGCCTTTGGCCTTTTTGGCGACGGGGTAAAGCCCAGTCATCTGCTGGTAGTCAATCGCCGTACTGACGCCGATAGAGAGGTAGAGCTGGAGGTGCACGGGGAGCGGGTTGAGGACGCGATAAGCGGTAAAAGATTTGAGCTGCTGGACGGGAAATTCCAGGTCCAGCTCGAGGCTGGGGGGTTCCGTCTGCTTAAAACGGCGCCTCGCAGCCCCACGGAATAAAGCAGATATCAGGAGGTTGAAAAAATGAATTACGGACAGCTCAGCTGGGGAAAAACCAATCGTCTGGCCCAGGTCTTCCGTCCCGATGCACAGGGTCGGGCCCACACCGTCATGCTGGCTTGCGACCACCCTTATTTCTATGGTCCAACTACCGGCCTCGAGGACCCGCGCCAGACCATCGTACCCCTGGTGCCCTTTGCCGATGCCATCAGCCCGGCCAAGGGCACTCTGGAATACGCTTTGGATCCGCTGGTTCCGACGCCGGTTATCCTGCGGGTCACCGGCGGCAATAGCATGACGCGCCGGGAGGAGCTCTCCGACGAGCACATCATCACCTCGGTGGAGGAGGCCGTGAGACTGAATGCCGTCGGGGTTTCGATTTCTGTCTATATAGACACTGAACACCAGGCCCAGACCATTCGCAATCTGGGCCGGCTGGCAAATGAAGCCAGTCGCTGCGGCCTGTTGGTTCTGGGGATTACAGCAGTGGGCGCCAAGTTAGAGCCCATGGTCAAAGGAGAAGGAGAGGGCAGTGCCGATTTTGATGCGGCCAAGTACTTTGCCCACGCCGGGCGGATTATCCAGGAAAACGGCGCCAATATCGTCAAGACCTACTACGTCGACAATTTTGCCCAGATTCGCAACGGTATACAGGTACCTATCGTCATTGCCGGAGGCAAGAAAATTCCGGAGATCGAGGCCCTTCAATTTACCTATCAGGCCATCGAATCGGGAGCGGATGGAGTCGATATGGGGCGCAATATCTTCCAGTCTGAGGACCCGGTGGCGATGATAAAAGCGGTGCGCTCTGTGGTCCACGAAGGCCACAGCCCGGAACAGGCCTTTGCCCTTTTCCAGGATCTCAAGAACCAGGGGACAGACCATTGAAAGTAGGCATGTACTACAACAACCGGAATGTCCGCCTAGAGGAAGCACCCGTGCCAGAGGTCGGGGATGGAGATGTGCTTTTCAAGGTTGCGGCGAGCGGGATCTGCGGCAGCGATCTGATGGAGTGGTACCGGATCAAGAAGGCGCCGCTGGTTTTGGGCCACGAGGTGACGGGTGAAGTGGTCGAAGTAGGGTGCGAGGTCGCCGATTTTGCCGTGGGCGACCGGATTTTTTCGACCCACCACGTGCCCTGCGACGTGTGCAATTATTGTTTAAATGGTTATCACACCGCCTGCGAGGTTTTTCATGGGGAGAACAATTTTGCCCCGGGCGGTTTTGCCGAATATCTCAGGATCACGGGCCGCAGCCTGGGCAAGGGGACAATAAAATTGCCCGCAGAGGTATCCGACGAAGAGGGGTCTTTTATCGAACCGCTGGGTACCGTGGTCCGCGGCCTGCGGGAGGCGGATGTGCGCCCGGGGGATAGTCTTCTGGTCCTGGGCAGTGGGCTCATTGGCCTGCTGCACATCAAGTTGGCCCGGGCCCTGGGTGCGGGACGCATCATTGCCACCGACCTGCACGATTATCGTCTGCAGGCGGCGCGGCGCTTTGGCGCCGACCACGTGGTGGGCGCTGCTGAAGACGTGCCCGATTTCATCCGCCAGGTCAACGGCGGGCGCCTGGTCGACAAGGTCATACTATGCAGTGGCGCTACAGCGGCCGCGTCGATGGCTTTGGACGCAGTTGACAAGGGTGGCACGGTGTTGTTCTTTGCCGTACCCCGGCCCGAGGAGAAAATCGCGGTAGATATAAATGCCTACTGGCGGGACTCCAAGAGCATCAAGGTGAGCTACGGCGCGGCCCCGGTGGACAATGTGCAGGCGCTGGAATTGATTCGCTCGCGCCGGGTTGAAGTCGACGATATGGTTACCCACCGGCTGCCCTTGGAGCAAATTGGCGAGGGCTTCCGTCTGGCCAGTGAGGGGACGGAGTGTTTGAAGGTTATCATCCGACCGCACGGATAGTTCCGCAAGTTGAGGGGAAGTTTCTCTCAAGGCTCTAGCGCCACGCTTTGATGCCAATTGTCCAGTGCCCTCATTTTCCATCTCCCAGTTCCACAACAGGGCGTCCCGGCACCCCCAAGCGGCGCTGCCGTGGGCCTCTGATGTCCGGGCGGCAGGCGGGTCCTCCAGAGAGTAGACCGGCATTGAGTATTTCAGCTTTCTTTATGCTGGGTATGTTGTCAGCACCCGACCCTTAGGCGCCGGTGCAATCGACGGCTGGCCTCGAGACTTGCAGCTTTCCCCCATTATCTAAAAGCCTACAGCTTTCACCTTGGCCCTGGCGCTTCGATTTTGATGATCAGGTGGTTGAGCCAATCGCTGGACAGGTAGAGATTGCCCCTACCATCGCCGGCGAGTCCCACGGGTTTGCCCCAGTTTTTGCCGCGCTTGTCGGCTTCGAAGCCGGTGAGGAAATCTCCTACTCGGGCCTGGCTGCCGTCTGGTTCGCTGAAAATGGCAATGACTTTTGGTTCCTTTACTTTTTTAAGGCCGCCGCGCAGGGCTACGAAGGCGGCGTTTTCGTATTGCGGCGGGAAGTGTTCGTCGGTGTTGAAATAAATGCCCATTGGCGCCAGGTGGGCCGGGATTTGCACTGCGGGCCGCACCATGCTCTCTATAGCCAGGGTGTCCTGGTGGGTCAGTGGTAGAATTTCGTCGCGGTACTGGCTGATGGTGAAGTCGACCGGCACCTGATAGCCATAGGCCAGGGGCCAGCCGTAAAATCCCCCATCCTCTACTGCGGTTATTGTTTCTGGCGGCAGGTAATTTCCCTCCCTATCGTGACCGGTGTGGGTTATCCACA
>CAXFTV010000061.1:0-5517 GCA_964005845.1 uncultured bacterium | reverse complement strand
CTAATTTTGTTTAGTGACCACTCTTTCGTCTTCCCTAGGAAATTTAAACGCCTTCTTCCAAGTTATTCTGGCACCCGGGCATTGGCCATAGAGCGCACCTCCGAGCAAAAAAATACAACGGTCCGCTGCGCCAGAGGTCATTGGGCGGAATAGCCGTAGAACCTGGCCTGGTCGAGCACAAAGCGGATCTGCACCGGCTGCGTTTCCAGTACGGCAATCTCCCTCTCGCGCCATTGCACCCGGTGGTGCAGCTCGTCGCCTTGCAGCGGCTGGCAGGCTTCGAGTTCGAAGCCCGCCAGCGGCGTTCCCTTCGTGTTTTGCAACTCCACTCGCACCGAGCCGCCCGCTGTCGTGGCGGCGTTGATGAAGAGCGCTTTGCCCGCCAGGAGGACCGGCGTGGTCACCAACTCGGCGGGCTGCGCCGCCGCAATCGCTTCGGCATGCGCCAGGCGGCCTGCCGGCGCTACTGCCAGGGCCGGGTTGATGCTGTAGCCCCGGCGGCAGAATTCGTAAAACTGCTCCCAGTTCTCAAAGTCCGGGGCATGGGCGTACTGCGCGTTCTTGCGGGCGAATTCGCCTTCTTCCCAGTGCTGCCGGTTGGGGTTCGGGTACTTGTAGGGCAGCCTGTAGGCATTGAAGGCCATCCACCAGGTAGCGTCGATTTCGGCGAAGATGCCGCTGTGCCGCACGGCGCCGAAACTGTAGCGACCAGGGGCGCTGTTGGGGATCATTTTGCGCCGTTTTTCCAGGCGGTGCCAGTGCAAAAAATCGGCGGTCCACAGCAACTCCGGCCACATCTGGCTGCGGTGGGCGTCGTAGTAAGTGAGGGCGCCGAAGTAGACCCGCTTGCCGTCTACCGCCGGCAAGCCGCCCAGCAGGGCGCCCGGCGAACTCTGCGCCGCTTCGGCGGACTGGTTGTGCAGGTACATGTGGTAGAACTGGGTGCCGTCCAGATCCTCTTCGTCGGGCGAGAGCACAAAGCGGCGCTCCCAGTGCAGGTAGTCGCGGGTCCACATCACCGCCAGCACCCGCCGCACCATGTGGATGTTGTCGAGCGGTGAATAGTGCGGCGGATAGGAGTGTGCCCCGGGCCTGAAATAGTAGTAGTAGGTGCCGGTGGAGCGGTCCTCGAGGGTGTAGCGGAAGCTCTCGGTGGTGTGGTGCAGGTCCATGCCTGAGCCGCTGCGCAGCAGGGGCTCGCGGCTCAGGAGCAGCAACTCGTTGGCGCGTCGCTCCACGGCATAGGCCTGGAAGCGGATGTGCTCAGGGCTGCGCTCGCTGGTGCTGAACTGGGCCCGTACTGCGGGGTCGATGAAGGTGCACAGCTGCAGCAAATCCCAGCCAGTGGACTTGACGAAACAGTGAGTCGGATCGACCGGGCCGTCGCGCTCCGGGTCGTAAAAGCGGATCGACAATTGCTCCAGGTCGGGCAGCAGTGCGGGCTCCTCTGCGACGCGCGCCTGGTGGAGTGGTCGCAGGGGCCAGGTGGGCTTGCCCGTTGCGTTCACGTCCGGGTAACCGATGATGTTGTTCGCGGTCGAGCTCTGGTGCGCTATCTTGCCTATATGGGGCCGACGCCAGTGTATCCCGTCGTCCGAGACAATGCGGCAGATGACCGCTTCCACCGGGTGGTGGACGTTGTTCCCGCCCACCGCCAGGTCGAGGCTGTAGTGGCCCTCTTGCGGATCGTAGTGTACTGCTTCGCTGGCCACTGAGAGAAATTCCGATTCCCACGGCTTTTGCCGCGATACGAGCCAGTCGTCGGGACGGGGCTGCATGGGGTCGGCGTCGAAGCGGGCGTTGTGCAGGCGGCCGTAGCTCCAGGCTCCGACTGCGGGCTGAAAGCCTTCGACCGGCCGCGGCCCCGGCTCTTGCTCGGGGGGCAGGATTTCCTTCCAGACCGAGCGCACCATGTAGGCCCCGACCGGCCGGCCCTCCCAATGCAGCTGCAGCCGCACCCAGTACTCGCCGCGCCGCCAGCCCGCCGAAGAAAATTTTTGCTGTTTCCGCGCCTCGTCCAGCTCTAACTCCCACGGTCCCGCCAGCGCGTTTTCGCCCCCCGCTTCGACCACGTCCATGGTCGCCGTGCAGCGCTTCGCACGCGCGGGGATAGTGCGGCAACTCACACTCATCTCGTCCGCGTCGATATACACGGGTCGGTCGGGAGCGCACTCCACCAGGTACTGGCTGTAGAAACCGATCAGCGGTCCTGCACCCCTGAATGTGTGGGGGACGAAATCCAGTGGCGAGAGGGTATGCATGGCCCGGTGCACCACCTGCTCGCGCCGCAGTAATTCTACCGCAAAGTGGTACTCGCCCATGCCCCAGTCGCAGCGGCGGTTCACCGGCTGGTACGCGCCCTCGTCGCAGAGCGGGTAAGTCAATTGCCAGTGGGCGCACCCCTGCCGCAGTTTCACCGGCGCCTGCAGGGTCTGGCTGTATCCCCGCGGCTGGGTGATGCGGGTGCGCGCGGTGGTCGGCGCCGCGCCTTCTTCCAGATCGAGCGCGAAGGACAGCGTCCAGCGGTCGAGTGGCCGCAGGGAAATGGTTTTTTCTGTTGCCATTTTAAACCTCTAGCGAGTCCTTTCATCTCCTGGCATGTCCGGGCGCGAAATTTTCTCCCGCCACCCGGGCCCCGCCAGGGGTCGAAGCGGAACGATAAAAGAGCTGCGCGTCAGAAATAAAGGCGGCGCGGTGGTTGCTGGAGCGCGTTGAAGTCGGATTCTGCCCGCATGGGTGCCTCCCGGCTATGAGATTGATTCTGGCATGGATGCACGGCTCCAAATTAATAAAAAACAGTACTGCGAGAAATAGTGTAAATTGTAGGGTGGATTATAGTGAGCAGTTGCGCAATTGCAACCGGGGAATATGCAAATTATGAGGCGAGACGAATCGATTGGGATCGCAGAATGTGCCCGGGCCTGGAAAGACTTTGAAATACCCGGTTCGCGCCCGCACCCGTGTGTCTTTTTCAATGCAGCCGAGATAGAGGAAATACGCCGCCTGGCGCACATTGAAGGGACGCGCCAGTATCAGGAGAAACAAAAGATCCTCGCGGCGGCCGAGGTGCTGCTCGAGTGGGACCTGAGCATAGCCCGCTGCGGTTGGCTCGGCGAAAGCCGTTGGGCCTGCGCCCACTGCGGCTCGCGAGAGGTGGAAATCCGCCGTGCCAGTCCGGATATGGGCCGCTGTTTGCGCTGCGGCGGCATCAACGACGATACGGCGTTCAAGTCCTGGTGGGTGGCGGAAATGCACGGGCGCAGCATGCACCAGCTGCGCGTCCTGACCTGGGCCTACCTGCTCACCGACGAAGCGGTCTATGCCGCCAGGGCCAGCGGGATTATGCTGGAGTACGCCGAATGGCTGCCAGAATGTCCGGTCCGCGGTGCCGCGCGGCTGCGGCTGGCAGTCGATCCGCAAATCGATATGCGGGTGGGGATCCAGCTGACCTATGCCTACGATCTACTCTACAATTACTGCGGTTGGAGCGCGGCCCAGCACGCGGCATTTGCCGAGAATGTTCTGCGCCGCACGGTGCAATTGAACATCGAGCGCTGGCCGGCGTTCAAGTTGCACAATATGTACAACACCGGCTGCGTCCTGTTGGCCGCCGTGGGCCTGTGTCTGGGTGAAACCAGCTATGTAGAGCGGGCAGTGAACGAGGAATACGGCCTCATCCGGGCCCTCCGCGAGGGGGTTGATGGAGACGGTTTCTGGCCGGAGAGCTCGCTCAACTATCACTTTGCAGTAGTGCGCGATATCGCCAGTCTGACCGAGGCGGTTTACCATGCTGGCTTCGACTTTTACAGGGTAGATAAATATCGCCAGATGTATCTGGGGCCCCTGCGATTGGCCGAACCCTCGAGCGGCATTATTCCGGGGTGGGGCGATAGCGGCAATTATTCGCCGGACGTCTTCGAAGCCATCTCGGCGGCGTACGAAATTTTTTATCACCGCACCTCCGACCCGGTGGTGGGTGCCTATTTGCGGGCTTCTGCAGCGCGCGGCCGGCGCAGTTTTAGCTCGCTTTTTGTGCGCGGGGATTGGCAGGAGGAGGCCGAGTTCCAGCCGCCGAGCGCCTTGCTGGACGTTCAGGGGCTGGCCGTCTTGAATGCCGGGGAGGGGACGCAGTCCAAATACGTTCAGCTCAACTATCTCCGCCAGATCGGCGGTCACAATCAGGAGGATCGGCTGAACCTGCTGGTGTATGCCCAGGGCGGCTTCGTCGGTCCCAAGACCACCGGTTCCGATTATTTTTATCCGACCTATGCCTGGTATCGCGGTGCCATCGGGCACAATTTGGTCACTATCGGCGGCGCGGGCGCCGATCCGAGTGCCGCCGGCGACCTCGCTTTCTACGCCAGCTTTGAAAAGGCTCAGGTCGTCAGCGCCCGCGCCGATGCGAGTTACCCCGGCTACCGCCAGCAGCGCACCGTGGTTCTGGTCGGCGATCGCTATATTGTAGATTTGTTTCGCGTCGCCGGCGACGCCCCCACCCACATGGATTGGATCTGGCATTGTCAGGGCGATTTGGAGCATGCTGCGGCGGCGGTGCCCGCCCGGGTCGAGGGCGCCGGACCCTACCGTTTTATCGAGCACTGCGTCGGCATGAAAACCGATGGGGCCTGGCAGGCGACCTGGTCCTTCCCCCAGGCCGACAAGGGGGTTCGCACCTTCTCCAGCACCGATCCCTACGAGGATCTAATTGACTGGTCTGCTGCCAGCGAAGATTTTATCGTGCGCGTCAAAGCAGACGGCCGCAGGGTGAAGCTCTACAATAATATCACCGGCTACGTGCTCTACCCGACCCCGATCATGTCGCCGGTATTCTCGTCGCTCTACAATTACGGGGCCGAATTTCCGCTGCAAGCGCCGCGCTCCAGGGCGCCGGTTCCGCCCCCTGCGGAGCCACCGCCCCCCCAAACTTGCGGCCACTTCAGACTGACGATGGCGGCACAGGCCGGCAGTCAAGTCTTCTATGCCAGGGGGCCCGGCTATGGTTGGAAGATACCGGCGGCGATGCCCCTGGTGCTGGTCCGCCGCCGCGCTTCGTGGACCCACTTTATGAGTGCCTTGGACACCTATCGCGAACACCCTTATGTCCTCTCTGTGCAAACGCTTGTGAACAAACCGGAAGCGGCGGTGCTGCAGGTCTCGACGCGCGACTCTCAGGAGCTCTTCATGGCCAACTACGGGGATGCGGCATTGGCGGCGCAAGGGCTGTACTACAAGGGCGAATTTGCAGCTGTATCAACGCGGCGGGGAAGGGTCGATTGGGTTATGTTCGTCAATGGCGTGCGTCTGGTGCACGGCGAATTCGTGCTCACAGCCACCGCGCCGGGGACCTTTGTGGCGGCATTGAGTGCCAGTGGAGAATGGCAGGCAACCACGCCGGCCGGTGAAGCGGTGGCGATCAGCGTACAGCCGGGTGGCATCCGGGGATGAGTGCTCTGTGCCAGCAGCGCCTTTGCCGGGGCTTGCAGCGTGTTTTGAGATAGTCTCTTAGCGGATCCGTTT
>CAXFTV010000060.1:0-3472 GCA_964005845.1 uncultured bacterium | reverse complement strand
GTCTGGTCGAAATTTCGGGCTTCGGGTGCCAGGTAGCGCATGCCGTCTCCCACAGTATACCAGAAACCATGTTTTTCGTATAGCGCTCCAGCGATGGGGTTGGTAGTGCACAGGTAGAGCGCTTTGCCGCCCTGGGCTTTGAAGCTTTCGAGCAGTTGTGCCAGCAAGATCGAGGCAATGCCTTTGCGCCGGTGTCCTTCCGCGGTATGGACGAATTCGACCAGGCCGACCTCCGGGTCGTCAGTCGCCGCGAAAAGACTCATACTAGCGACAGTTTCTGCCCCGATTTCTCCGACAAAATAAGGGGTGTTCAACCACTTTTTCAGTTTGCCCGCCATCAGCTCGTCGCGAATATCGGTCCAGCATCCTACGCGGGAAGCATAAGCCAGCATAGGGGGGGACAGAATCTTCAGGGCGAGTTTTTCGCCGCTTTTCAAAGAATGTATAGCGGTAGGTGCAGTCATCGTATTGCAGATACTCGCGGTTGCTGGTATGTCTAGGGTTTGCCGCTCTGGTCCGCAAAGCGGCAGGTCATCCAGCAGGATACGAAAAAAGCAGATGGGTGGCAAGCTGGATGCCGGCTGGTAGCGGGGTTTTATGACCCCTCTCTAGTTTGTATCTTTAGCTGGTGAGCGATCTGGAACGGGAGTTTGGATTTTCTATTCAAAGGGGAGAAACGATCATGAGCTATTTGAAGAACTGGCGCGATATCCAGCCCCAGGTTTACCATCTCAGCGCGGTGGTCTGGGGTGGGTGGTTTCAGCAGGAGGATGAAGGAGAGGAGGAGGAAGCCAGTCCGCAAGTCCTATCGGGCTTTGCCCGCCACGCCCTGCAGGGGCGCAAGACCTCGGACTACCACAAGCACGAAAATATGGAACAGGTTTACTACGTCCTCAGCGGTAGAGGCGAAGTACTGTACGAGGATACCCGTTTTGCAGTGGAAGAAGGCGATGCGGTGTATTTGCCATCGGGCACGCACCACCAGATGTTCAACGACGAAGAAGATTGGCTGGAGCATCACGTAATCAGTATGAAGGTTGAGAGCGATGGCGGTGAATTTGCGATTCGCAACTGGCGCCAGGTTGCCCCCCAGGGGGATGGTAGCGGGGCCATGCGCTGGCGCCAGCTGGGAAGCGAAGGCGAGGAAGGAGTTGGCTTTTTGCGGGGGATGTCCGCTATCGAACGCGAAGCCTTGCAGCCTCGGGGCGAGACGGGAGAGCGCTGCCACGAGGAGCTGGAGCAGTTTTATTGGGTTTTGGAAAAGAGTGGCACGCTGCAGCTAGATGGTCGGGAGCGCCCGATCACCGAAGGAGATCTGATCCACATCCCCGCGGGAGCTACCTATAAAGTTCACAATCCGCACGAGGAGTGGTTGAGCTATCTAATTATAGCAGTGTAGAGATTACTGATTCTGGGCGGCGGAAATAACTGCTGGATTACTTTACTTCAGGCAATCCAAGGTCGGGCTGGGAGCATGCCCTCCAGCCCGACTGTCGAAGACAGGTGCTAGCGCTCCAGAATCACGCCTTCGCGCTCGAGCCGCGCCATTATCTCCTTGAATTCCGGCGTGCCATCGTCGTCCCAGTAGGTGCTCGATAGCGGGGCATCGTAGCTCATCGGCGGCAGCTCGCGGGCGCGCACCGGCAACACCATAAAAAGGGAGTTGGCCGTATCGTGAATATTGTACATCCTGGTGCCATTGGCGTATTGGGATTTGACGATCCAGCGCGGTTGCGTGGGTAGCTCGAGGCGTTTCAGTCGTTCCAATTCATTGCGGTCAAGAGTTATTCCCAATCCGGGTTTTTCGGGTACCCGGACAAAGCCGTTGATCGGCTCCAGTCGTTCTACCACCACATCGCTTTTATTGATTTCGCTGCTGTCGATGAAGTGGAAGTTGGCCGCAGGAAAAGCCGCCATCATGTGCGCGGTCATGGCCCGGGTTATGTTGCCGCCGGTGTTCTGCAGCATAAAGGGCATGTTGCCGGCGGCGAATAGACCGGCGCTCTGCTGCGCATGGCCGATCGTGGAGTGTCCCAGCATGTAGGCGTCGGCCGGTCCCATCAGGACATCGTAGGTGAAGCGGATGGCGCTGTGGTGCAGAACTACGGGCAGACGCGAGCGTTGGCGCAATTCCTTGTAGCCCTGTATATCCTCCCCCGGCAGTGGGTCTTCAAAGCAGCCGGCGATGGGATACTGAGCCAGCTTGTCCAGCAATGCGACCATGTGGTCTTCGGTGCCGTGCATCGTAAAGTCGTAGTGGATTTTGAAACCCTCCGGCGCTACTTTTTGCATCGCTTCGGTCTGGTCGATGACATTTTCAAAAGGGGACAGGTGGAACTTCATCCAGGTGTAACCCTGCGCCGCGTAATGCTGCACGGTTGCGGCCATGCGCTCGGGATGGGTTGACACGGTCCAGCTACTCACCGGCACCCAGGAGCGGTGCTTCTGCCCGAAAAGCTGGTACACCGGCACGCCGGCCGCCTGGCCCATCAGATCGTACATAGCCGTCCCCAGCCCCAGGGAAGTTTCGTCGCCGAGCCAGGCGAAGGGGTTGGTGCCGATGTACTGATCTATGATCTCTCGCGTCGCGGTGCTGCCGCTCTCTCCCAGTCCTACCTTGCCATCGTCGGTGTGGACCACGTAGATGGTGCGCGTTCTGGGGCCGTAATAATGGTCGAGCTGGTATTGCTGCCAATCGACGTATTCGGTGGCGATGGGATGAACCTCTATTTCTGTAACTTTCAACGGATACCCCTTTCAGGCTTTTTTTATCATCTCGATGGGAAGGGACCAGCCGGCCCACTCCCGCCCGCATTGTGGGCACTGCTCCAGGTTGGGGACGATGCGGTCGCCGCAAGTACACCACAGCAGCCAGCCTCTACCATCGGCGGGCAGGGGGGGCATGCCCAGTCCGGCGGCATCCAGGATGGCCCACATGAAGCGGATAATTCGCACTGCTTCGCGGCCGCAGGTCAAGGGCTCTTTGTCCTCTTTGATACAGTCGATAAAATGACGCAGCTGGAGCGCGGCGCTGTCCACGGGTCCGAGTACTTCCTCCTCCTGCCCGCCGCGCACGATTCTTCCCTGGCCCCGCCCGGTGGCCTCGACGAAGACCGAATGACCATCGCCATAGGCAGTGAACTGTTCGCTTTGCCCCCCGGCCCCGAAGCTGCTGGTCAGTTGACCCAGGGTGCCGTTTTGGAAACGGATGCTGGCCAGCACATGTCCTTCCTGCTCTTCGTTGAACATCCGACCGTGGGCGACGATATGGGCAGGTTCTCCACAGATAAAGTAGAGGACATCGACTAAGTGGTTGCGGATGAGCGCCAGATAGGAGGGGTTTGGGCGGACGAAATTGGCCATTGCTACTTCGGGGGGTGCCTGGGCAAAGATTTCCTTGACCCGCTGCAGGGCAAAGATGCGATTCCAGGCCACCATGAGGTGTTTGCCGGCCTTTTCGGCGGCGGCGGCC
>CAXFTV010000059.1:0-3351 GCA_964005845.1 uncultured bacterium | reverse complement strand
CGCCAGTTCCTGGTCGAACTCGATAAGAGCGCCTGGGATTCGATGGTAAAGGCATTTGTCGGGGACCTGCCCGATGCCGTCATTGAGGCTGCGGTGAGGAGACTGCCGCCACCCTATTACGAAATTGTCGGCCCGGCGCTCGCAAGGGCGCTCAAATCGAGACGCGGCAAACTAGCTGAATTTGTCGACAGCTACTACGCGCTGATCATGCGGCAGGCCGAAATAAAGGCGACCGATCGGGACGAGTACCTCGAGTGCGAACACCTGCCAAACGGAGATTTGATGGTCCGCATAGGTCTGTTACAAGATCCGGGAGAAGCGCGGAATCCGCCCTATTTCCAGCGCCTATTCCGTCCCGGCGAAACTCGGGAAGTCAGAATTTACCTCCATGGCGGCAGCGACCTGGTGGAGCTATCGGGGGCAGAGGCCAGGATCGTCCTCCGCATTGATGGGGGTGGCGGGGACGACACCTTCAGCAATTCATCTCAGGCCAGCGCCTCAAAGATCTTTTTTTATGACTTTCGCGGCAAAAACCGGTATCCCAAAGGCAGCGGTGCCAGGCTCGATGAGCGTCCCTACAAACGTCCTCCCGGGGCAAAATCAACCAATGCAAGATACGCCCTGGACTGGGGCATGCAGGCAATTTCTCTCCCCCTCCTTACGACCAGCCCGGATTTGGGCGTTTTTGCCGGGTTCCTCAGCTCGCGGCACTATTTTGGCTATCGCAAAGCCCCTTTCTCTTCGCGGCACACCTACAACCTCGGAGTGGCCAGCAATGGCTTCAAACCCTTTGTTTCCTACAAGGGCCTGTTAAACCAGGCCCTATTCGATCTCGATGCTACCCTGCGTCTCAAATACTCCGGTATCCAGGTGATCCGCTTCAATGGAATGGGCAACGAAACGAAAATTCCAGAGCCGCCCTCCTTCTATAAGGTGGAGCAAGAATATTTTATTTTCGCTCCTGGCTTCGAGTTTCGAACTGGAGAATCCAATGGTGGGAAGCAGGAAGGTGGCGAGGAAGCGCGGGGCTCGGTATTCACTATTGGACTGGAAGCAATTGCCGAGTACTCAAATGCCTCGCCGAGCGCCAATAGCAAAAGATTTATTGGCACTCCCGATTCCCTGTTTTACGGCACCGGATCCTTCGGTCAGCTGGGCGTACGAGCCCAAATTGCGTACGACACGCGCGACAACCCGGGATATGCCACCAGTGGATTTCTGGCCCGTGCTTCCGCCGCCCTCTACCCGGGAATCTGGGATGTAGCATCCACTTTCGGCAGCATACAAGGGGAAGCGCTCACTTTCATGACGGCACCTATTCCAACCAATCCCACCCTGGCCTTGCGAGCCGGCGGCAAGAAGGTGTGGGGCACCTTTCCCTTCCATGAGGCCGCCTATCTGGGCGGGCCCGGCTTTGCCGGTAGCGGCATATCCGATGGCAATTTGCGCGGCTACGCGGAAAACAGATTCGGGGGCGATTCCTCGCTCTATGGCAATGCGGAACTGCGCCTGGTGCTGGCCAGAATCAAACTGCTGGTACCGGGAGAATTCGGCCTCTTCGGTGCCGCCGACAGCGGTCGGGTCTTTTTTGCCCAAGACCCGGAAGAAGCCGACAACTGGCACACCGGTCTTGGAGGCGGAATATGGCTTTCCTTCCTCCAGCGTCTGCAAACCTTGAGCGTAGCGCTCGTAAAGGGCGATGAGCTGAGGGGCCTGTACCTGCGCGCTGGTTTCATGTTTTGAACCGCCGCCATTTTTTTATATGAACAAGTGGACAGAATAGCCCGAAAAGCCTTCACAAACCACCCGGAGGAGAGGCATATGTTCAACAATATTATCGTGCGCCTGGTCATTTACTATCTTTCGTGGATTTTAGTTCTCGGTGGGCTCTTTTACCAGTTTCCCCAGATTCTCTACTACGTCGACCAGGAGCACAGACGCGCCTCCATGGGAAAATCCATGGATTTCGAAACAGCGAGTTCTCCGGCGCTCGGGAACATTCAGGAGGGCCTGTCCCGGCTCATCGACCCGGCGCACACCATTCCGATTCTGGTCGCTTTGATACTGGCCTTCGCAGTCACTCTTCCCATTACCTGGGTATACCGCTGGACGCGGCCCCGCAAGAAATACAACCAGGCCTTTGCGCACACCCTGCTCATGGTGCCCATCGCCATTGCGCTGGTCGTTTTTCTCGTCAAGGGAAGTCTGGCACTGGCTTTTAGCCTGGCCGGTATAGTCGCCGCCGTCCGCTTTCGGACCGCACTTGAAGAACCGCTGGATGCGGTCTACATGTTTATGGCCATAGGGATCGGCCTGGCAACGGGCATCCAGCTTACTACCGTAGCCTACCTGGCATCGTTAATTTTCGTCATTGTAGCGCTCGGCGTGTGGAAAAGCAATTATGGGGCGCGGCCGGCCCTGGTGCAAGGATGGACCCTGGTTCGAGCCGATGAACCGGCTCAACCTCGCGAGGGCAAAAAAGGGGGCAAGGCCCCCGGAAAATCCTACGATGCCCAGCTCCGGCTACACGCGACCAATGCCGCTGAGGCGCAACTGGCGACGACGCCGGTCCTGGCCACTAAGAGCAAACGCTGGCAGCTAGCCGAAGTGATCGAAAACGAGGACGGAACGGCCATCGTCGCCTTCGATGTCCGCTTGAAAAAATCCCTCGACCCGCCCTCTTTTATCCGGGATATCGAAGCGGCCGCAAAGGAGTTTGTCAACAAAGTCGAATTAATTAAAAACGACAGAGAAACGGGCTAGATACACATGCGCAAAGGCGGCGACAAAGTTCTTCTGGGATTTCTTGCCCTGGGCATTTTCGTCTATCTGCTAGCACTGCGCTACGACGGGGACTCAGCAGCGGATTCTAGCGCCGATGCGCCAGGCGTTGGTACAAATATGCTGCTCGCCACCTCCCCGGCGGACGCAGCGATGCTAGCAGGGGGTGGAATATCTCTGGCCAGCTATAGCCTGAAAGCAGAGACGGCGACCCATTGGAAGCTGCCCGGACGTCTCGAGGAGATCTCGGGTCTGGCAATGACGCGCGACCACCGGCTCCTGGCGCACAATGATGAAGCGGGCGTCATTTACGAACTCGATTACCGGCGCGGATCTATCCTCAAGACATTCGCCCTGACGGATATGCTCAAACCCGTTGCCGATGATTTCGAGGGCATTGCCGCAGTCGAGGACCGGATCTACCTGGCGACGAGTAGCGGACGGCTCTACGAGTGCCGCGAGGGGACTGCCGGACAATCCGTTCTCTTCAATGTCTATACTACTGGAATCGGCAGAGATTGCGAAATCGAGGCGCTGGCCTATGACGCCGAGGAGCGCATGCTACTGCTG
>CAXFTV010000058.1:0-3997 GCA_964005845.1 uncultured bacterium | reverse complement strand
GGAAGAGCTCTTTCCCGGCTTCCACATTTCGAGCTGCTCCTATGTCTGCCACCTGTTGCAGGACAAAGTAGTCGCCGATTTGAACCTCGGACAGCATGGTTTCGAGGTTTTCCCCCTCGACCCCTTTCGCTTCCATCCCCATCCGGATGGCCAGTACATCTTCAGCTGGCACGACGACGAGCAAACGGCACGCGAGATCCAGCGGATATCTCCCGCCGATGCCCGCCGCTTCCGCGACTGGGCCGAATTCTGGCACCGCGCCGCCGCCATCCTGCACCGCTACTTCCTCCAGGACCCACCCACTCTCGCCGCCGTTGCCGCCGACCTGAGCGGCACCTCTGACGAGGCCGTCTTCACGCGCATGCTCAGCGGCAACATGAAGGACCTGGTGCGCGAGTACTTCGACTCCGAAGTGGTCCAGGGGGCTTTCATCGACGCCCAGGACGCCGGCGATGCCAGTGCCGCCGGCAGCATCATGGCGGTGGCCTATATACGCTGCAACCAGTTCACCGACCACCACCACGTCGGCATCCCCAAAGGAGGAATGGGCAATATCAGCCAATCCCTGGCGCGCGCCGCCCGGGCCCACGGCGCCGAAATACGCACCGGTGCCGAGGTCAAATGCATCCTCACCCAGGACAAGCGCGCCACCGGCGTCCTGCTCTCCAGCGGCGAAGAGCTGGGATGCGATGTGCTGCTCTCCAACGCCGATCCCAAACGCACCTTCCTGAAACTGTCCGACCCGGCGGCCCTTGACGCCGCATTCACTGCCGGCGCCAGCCGCCTCAAAACAAACGCCGCCTACCTCAAGCTGCACTGCACTCTGCGCGCATTGCCCGATTTCTCCTCCTATCTGGGCTCCGACTTCGACCCAAAACTCCTGGCCCAGGTGCGGCTCTGTCCTTCAATAGACTACTTCGAACGCAGCTGGGAAGACGCCAAAAGCGGCCGCCAGTCGAGTTGCCCGATCATGACCATCCAGATCCCCACGGTCCACGACGCGACCCTGGCCCCCGCGGGCCAGCACATTCTCTCGGCCTGGGTACTCTATGCGCCGGTCCACTTGCAGCAGGGCACCTGGGAGGATGCCCGCCAGGCCACCGGCGAGCACCTGATCGACACCCTGAGCCAGTACGCGCCCAACACCCGCGACGTTCTCATCGACTGGCAACTCTTCACCCCTGCGGATCTGGAAGAGCGGGTCTATCTCACCGATGGAAATATCCGCCACCTGGACATCGTCCCCTCCCAAATGCTGGCTCAGCGTCCCGGCTACCGCACCCCCATAGAGGGCCTCTACCTGTGTGGCGCCGGCACCCATCCGGGCGGCGAAGTCACCGGTGCCCCGGGCCACAACGCCGCCCGGACCGCGTTGCGAGATCTGCAAGCCTGAAAGGAAAACTACCATGCGCATCGACCGGCTCGACGTCTACTACGTGGCCATGCCCCTCATCTACCCCTGGCGCACTGCCTACGGCGTCGACTACGACATCCACTCCGTCCTCGTAAAAGCCAGCAGCGGCGACCACTATGCCTGGGCCGAAAGCACGCCCTTCTTCGCCCCCTGCTATCTCAACGAAAGTGCCGGCTCCGTCTATTATCACGTCACCGAAGTCTTCGGCCCCCACGTGGTCGGCCGCGATTACGACACCGCCGCCGATCTCAACCAGCGCCTCGCCCTCTTCAAGGGCAACAGCTTTGCCAAAGCCGCCATCGAGATCAGCTGGTGGACCCTCGAAAGCGCCCGCTCCCGGACGCCTCTGCACCGCCTGCTCGGCGGCCAGACTCGCGAAGTGGTGGCCGGCGCCGACTTCGGCATCCAGGATTCCTTAGATATGTTGCTCGGCAATATCCAGACAGCGGTGGACGCCGGCTTCCCGCGCATCAAACTCAAAGCGGCCCCGGGATGGGACCTGGAAATGCTGCAGGCAGTGCGAGCGGCCTTTCCGGACACTACCTTCCACATCGACTGCAACTCCGGTTATACCCTGGATGACCTGCCCTTCTTCAAAGCCATCGACGATATGGGACTGGCCTTTATCGAGCAGCCGCTGCACTACACCGACATCCTCGACCACGCCGAGCTGGCCAAAAAGATCGAGACGCCGATCTGCCTGGACGAAACCATCGTCGATGTCCGCACTGCCGAACAGGCCATTAGGGTCGGTGCCTGCCAGTACATCAATATCAAACCGGGAAGAATCGGGGGACTGGACAACGCCATCAAGGTGCACGATATGGCCCGGGATGCGGGCATCCCGGTGTGGATCGGCGGCATGTTGGAAAGCGCCGTCGGCGCCTCCATTTGCATCGAACTGGCGACCCTGGAAAACTTCACCTACCCGGGCGATTTATTCCCCTCATCGCGCTTCTACGAACGCGACCTGGCCTCACCCCACGTCGAACTCACCGCGCGCAACACCTTCGAATCCTTTAGCGAAAATCGCCCGGAGCCCGAACCCGAGTTGCTCGAAAAACAGACTTTGCGGCATAAAGCCGTGGTGCCAGAGACTTGAACTAGCGCCTGTGTTTTCCCTTTTTAGCGCATTGGGGCATGCCCTAAATGTGGGGCCTTCAAGGCGGCGCGGGATTTTTTCGGCCGCTGTTTTGCAGGTGGCTTAATTTGGACGGGACACTCTGGGGGCTTTGCGGCCGCTGGCAGAATCGGGGCGGGGGCGGGGCAACCGGGACAATAACGCCCTGCGGCCATCCGCCAATTTCATGCAGTAGCGATTATCCACGGAGACTGACTATGAACCATCTCAGAATCGGCCTCGCCGGCCTCGGCCACGGCGGCACCCTGCTGGGAGCGAATCAGCCGCAAAATGGCCACCTGCCCCTGCGGGTTACGGCCCTGTGCGATACCGACCCCGAAAAACTCGAAAATACCGCCGCCACATACGGCATCACCTCGACCACCAACGAATTCGCCGAATTGGTCGCCCGCACCGATATCGATATCGTCGGCATCTACACGCCGGGACCGCTCCACGCCGCGCAAATCCTGGCCGCTCTCGACGCCGGCAAACACGTCATGGTGACCAAATCCATGGTCTACACGATGGCAGAGGCCGAGCAAGTGGTAGAAGCCGTAGAGCGGACCGGCCGGGTCCTCCTGGTCACCCAGACCATGCGGGGGCGCTATGACTTCATCGCCGCCAAGAGCGCTTGCGACGCGGGCGAACTAGGCGAATTATTCATGGCCGAGGCCCATTATATCCACGACCTGCGCCCGGTCTACGAAAATACCCCCTGGCGCTTGCAGATGCCCCAGGATCTCATCCTCGGCGGCGCCTGCCATCCCATCGACCTGCTGCGCTGGTTCATGGGCGACATCGACGAGGTCCACTGCTACGGTTTGCGCAGCGGCATCGCCCCGGACTATCCCCAGGAAGACAATTTCGTCATCAATGTGCGTTTCAAAAGCGGCAAAATTGGTCGGGTGGCCAACTTTCTGGGACTCGTCCATCCCCCCGACGTACCCATGATAGGCCTTTCTCTTTACGGCACCAGAGGTTCCATCGTCGACCACCAAAAACGCCTCGATTCAACCACTTTCCTGCCCCAACACACCTTTAGCGCTTGCTTCCCCGATGCCCGCGGCCACCAGGGCGAAATGATGGTAATGCTGCAGCACATGGCCAACTGCATTTTGCAAGGAGAGCAGCCATGGATAGGCGCCCGCGAGGGGGCCCAGATCGTCGCTACAGGTCTGGCCTGCTGGGAATCGCTGCGCAGCGGCCTCCCCGCCAAAGTACGCAACGAGTTTTAGCAGTCGAAATCCCCCTTGCCCGGAGCGGGGCGGAAGAAACCGGCGGCTTTCCGGAATAGCTCGCACCCTTCGCGTCACGGGGCGGCGGCCCTATTCGCCGGCGCTGACGGGAAGCAAAAAACGGCAAAAACGACGCCGCCAGCTGTTGGAGTCAGGGCTTATCTCCACCGCGAAAAAAAGCCACCAGCTCCGGGCCTTCGGCTCGCAAAAACCCGTTTATTCAGG
>CAXFTV010000057.1:0-4510 GCA_964005845.1 uncultured bacterium | reverse complement strand
TATCTGGGCGCGGCCCTCCCGCTTCAGGTTGTCGCTGGCCAGCGGCAGTACACATCTGTGCCGCAAGTGCGGGCCGTCCACCTGTAGGCGACGGCTTTCAATTGAGAATAAAAGACTATGTCCAACCGGGTCAAGTCCTCGACCCGACCGGGCGCTTAGCGGCACAAATTTGACGGCCATGTCGGCGATCTAGATTACTGACAAGGGGTTAAAGCCCCGCCGCTGCCACGTTCAGGCAGACCAATTCCTTCTCGTTGCGCACGTACAGCCGCCCCCCGGCCAGGGTCGGCTGTGTCCAGCACTTGCCCTCCAGAACCTGACAGCTGGCCTTTTGGCGGAAGGCCACAGGTGTGGCCTCCACCAGCGCCAGCTTGCCGTTTTCGCCCAGGGCGATCAGGTGGCCGTCGGCCAGAATCAGCGAGCCGCGCTCAAACCCGCGCACCTTCCACTGTTCCGCCCCGGTTTCCGCCTCTATGCACTTGAAGATCGAGTTGTCAAAACCGTACAGATAGCCCTTGTGCAGCACCGAGGAACTGATCCAGTTCTTCATTACCTTGCTCTTCCAGATTTCCTCGACCCCGATGGTGCCATTGGCGGCCTTCATCTCGAGCAGCGCCGCGCCCTTGCCATAGGCGGCGGAAATGAAAATCTTATCGTCGGGCACGAAGATCGGCGTGGCGATATTGATGGCCCCTTCCCAGGGATAGCTCCAGTAAACCGTCCCGTCCGCCGGCGCCACCGAAACCAGGTTGTGCCCGGTCAGAAAAAGGATCTGCCGCACGCCGTTGAAGGTGAGGGCAATCGGCGACGAATAAGCCAGCGCATCGGCGTAGCTGGTCCACCGCACCACGCCCGTTTTTTTGTCAAAGGCGGCGATGGACTGGCCCTCTTCGCCGCCCACTTCGAGCAGCAGCAGATCGCCCTCGATCAGCGGCGAACCGGCAAATCCCCAACCAGGTATACTGCTGCCGAAGTGGCGGCTCAAGTCGCGGCTCCATACCTTGTTGCCGCTGGCCGCATCCAGGCAGTAGAGCTTGCCTTTTGCACTCAGCACAAAAACCCGGTCGCCATCCACCGTCGGCGTCGAGCGCGGCCCACTGCCTTGACTCTCGGTGAAGTTGGCGTCGGAGCGGAAACGCCAGATTTCGCTCCCATTGGCCGCGTCCAGACACAACGCGAACTCATCCGCTCCTGTGCCTGCCAGGGTATAAAGGCGGCCCGCGGCGATCGACAGGCTCGAAAACCCTCCGCCTATAGGCGCCCGCCACACGACCTCCGGGCCGCCTTCGGGCCAGGTTTTGAGCAGACCTTTTGCAGCGGAAATCCCGTCCCGCTTGGCGCCGCGCCACTGAGGCCACTCGGCTTCGGGGCTGACGCCGGCCTGGGCGCGCACCGCCCCGCCGTCTAAACCGGGACACAGTAGCGCCGTCATAAAGAAACCGTACAACCACAAAGTGCGCTTGTTGAATTTCATTAGACTCTCCTCAAAAAAAATAGGCCCTTCTCTCCAGGGTGAAAAGGACGCGAAAAACCGCATTCAGCTCGCCACCATGCCCCGGGCGCGAAAAATCTCCTGGGCCCGCTCAAAGGCGGCGCGCTCCAGGCCCTTGCCCGCGGCGGCATCCAGGACTTCGTCCACCTGTGCGGGCGTATTCAAACCGACGATCAGACTGGTCACGATCGGGTGGATCAGGGCAAAGCGGACCGCAAACGAGGTCCACGACTCAAGCTGCGCGCCAAAAGCCTCCTGCAATAGCGCCATTCTCGCATAGGCGGCATCCCAGGATTCCCGGCGGCAGCGGTCCGCTTGCGGCAAGCGGTTGCGCTGGGCCCGCCGATCCGTGAGCAGGCCGCCCATAAAGGGCCGGATACAGAAAAAACCCCGACCCTTTTCCTCCATGCCCGGAAAATATTCGGCCATCTCCATTTCGATTGGGTTGTAGTAGGCCACCATGCCGCTGAAGGCACCGCTTTGCAACGCTGCGGCCGCAAAGCCCGGCGAATAGGGGAAAGTGGTCAGGTACCCGACCTTGCCTTCGTCCTGCAACTTTTCGAAGGTCTCCAGCATGGCATCGCAGACCCTCGGGACCTGTGGAATCCGGTGTGCATCCTCGTTGGGGCGCGCCCGCTGTAAGTGCTGCAGCACCGCAATCCGCTCGGCGTGCAAATCGCGCAGGGCCTCTTCCACCCGCAGGCGGAACTTGGCTGCGTCGAAGGTGCCCCCGTCGTCGAAGTCGGGCACCGGCACCTTGATGATGTGGTGCACTGCGGCGCGCTGCGGATGATTCTTGAGCACCTGCCCCACGGCCCAGCGGGTTCCGTACTCGTAGCTGGAGTGGATAAAGTTGACGCCGCGCTCCAGCGCCCGCTCCAGCGCCCGCTTGCCGGTCGCCGACAATTCGTCCGCCCCCGGCGCCGTGGCCGCAAAGCGCATCGGTCCGAAGCAGATCTCCGAGACTTCCAGGTCGGTATTGCCAAATTTCCGATAGTGCATTTTATCGCCCTCCTAAAACAGCGAAATCCGCCGCTCCTCGCGCACTGAGCGCTCGGCGGCCAGACCGATTTTCATGGCCTCAAAGGCGCGCTCTAAATCGTCGCGCCAGCCGCTTTCACGGCCCTTGATATCTTGCAGGAACATCTCTTCGAGGGAAATTTCCGCACCCTCCGCCGGCTGGATTACCTCGACGGCGGCAGCGGTGGAGCGGCACCAGTGGCCATCCTGGCGCACCAGACTGCCCCGCTCCAGCACCAGGCGCTGGACTTGTTCGGCGGCGTCGATCTCGATGCCGCCGGCCCAGGTCCACTGGTGCAGCCCCCCCTCTACAAAACCCACGGTCACCACGTTGGCGAAGCGCTGATAGCCCCCGTCTTCTCGCAGGTCCACGTAGCGGGCGTGGGCTTCGACCCAGGCGGCCGGCCCGAACAAGTATACGAGAGGGTAGACCTGATACACAAAAAACAGCGCCGGCGGCCCGGAAATTTCCAGGTTGAACAGCACTTCCGGACGCGCGCCGCGGCCCGGCGTCAGCCGCGCGAAGAACCCGGTCAGCAAAGGGCCCAGCTCGCGGACCTCTTTGTGGAGCTGCCGGTACAGGCCCGAGAGCGACTCGCCGTGGCTCAGCCGCAGGACCCGTCCCGCAGTTTGGGCCAGCTCCATCAGGCGCTCGCCCTCCTCCAGCCGCCGGGCCAGAGGGTACTCGGCAAACACGTGTTTTCCCGCTTCCAGAGCCGCTGTGGCGATCGGCCCGTGGCTCTCGTTGTGGGTCGTGACCAGCACCGCGTCCACATCCCGGCGCCCCACCAGTTCACGCCAGTCGGTGTGCAGGTCGACCCGGTACTGGGCGGCCAGGGGCGGACCGGTCGCCGGGTTGCGCGCGGCCAGGGCTACCAGTTCGCAGCCCGCCAATCCGGCAAAGGCCTGCATGCGGGCCTTTGCCATGCCGCCGGAACCCACTACTCCGAAGCGAATCTTTTCCATAGCTTTCGAACTCCTCCAGATGCGGCATCTTTTGCAGCAGTTTCATATATTAAACTAAACCTATTTATTTTCTCGCCGCCAAGCGCCGCGGCCCGGCGGCGACGACTGCGCCAGAAAGGACATAGCCAATGCAAAAGCGACAGCTCGGAAACACCGGGGAGCAACTCTCCGTTATCGGGTTCGGCGGCATCGTGCTCGGGGACGTGGAACCCGATGCGGCCAGCCGCATCGTTGCCCGGGCCGTGGACAGGGGGATCAACTACTTCGATGTAGCCCCCTCCTACGGCAATGCCCAGGAGCGCCTGGGGCCGGCCCTGGAACCCCACCGCGACCAGGTCTTTCTGGCCTGCAAAACGACGGAGCGGCTGGCCGACAAAGCCAAAGATCAGCTGCACCAGGCACTGGCACAACTGCGGACCGATCACCTCGATCTGTACCAGTTCCACGGCGTTTCATCCCTGGAAGACGTCGATAAAATCACCGGGCCGGGCGGCGCCCTGGAGACCTTTTTGGCGGCGCGCGACCAGGGCCTCATTCGCTATATCGGCTTCTCCGCCCACCTGGAAGAAGCGGCATTGCGCCTGCTGGATGCCTTTCCCTTCGACAGTATGCTGCTGCCCATCAATGGCGCGTGCTGGACAAAGGGCGCATTTGGGCCGCGCGCGGTCGCCAGGGCGCGCCAGCAGGGCACCGGTGTGCTGGCCCTGAAATCGCTGGCCAAGCGGCCGCTGCGGGAAGGCGAGGCGAAGCGGTGGCCGAAGTGCTGGTACGTGCCCATCGATACCCTGCCCGAGGCCCGCGAGGCCCTCGCCTTTACGCTGGGCCAGCCCGTCACAGCGGCGCTGTGCCCCGGCCACGAGGAGTTGCTGTGGCTGGCCTGTGACGCCCTTGAAACACTGGGGCAGACAAAGGTCGATCCAGAAGCCCGGACACTGGCCGAAGGAGAGCCGATCTTTGCCACCGCACCCGCTTCTTGATGTGGCGCGGGGGGAACCGGGCGGCGACAAATCGCCCGCTCCCCCCGCGCCCCTC
>CAXFTV010000056.1:0-9177 GCA_964005845.1 uncultured bacterium | reverse complement strand
TATTTCTCTTCTCGCTGCGGCCACCCTCCTTGGAGCGGGCGTTCCCGCTGGCGGTGCGGTCCAATTTGCCGCGGCCTCAGGGGCTTCTGTCGAGGCTGCTGGCGGGCGCGAAAATGCCGCGAAAGCGCCAGGTCTCAGGTGGAATATCGCCGCTCACCTGGCCGCCAGTTACAGCGGCTGGAACAGCTTTGCCCATCTCGGGGGCGTGGGGGCGACCTGGTTTTTGATCGAGACGCAAATCGATGCCAGGGTGCAAGAATGGTCGGCGCGGCGCCATAAAGTTCTCTCTGGCGCCGCCAGCTTTCCCGCCCTTGCCGGCGGTTTTTTCGCTCCGGCCCTGGTGCCCTTTTACATGATGCGTTCCACCAACCCCAGGATCCGCAAGGGCGGGTTGGCCGCGGGCCAGGCGGTCGCCGCGGCCTTGTGCGCCAGCACGCTCTTAAAGGCCCTCAGCGGCCGCAGCGCCCCGGACGCGCGGCGGCCGCACGACGTCGAGCGCCGCAGCAGGCGTTTCCGCTTCGGTTTTTTGCGCGGCGGCGTCTTCGATGGTTGGCCATCGGGGCACGCGATGACCAATATGGCCCTGGCCGCGTCTTTGAGCAGCTATTTTGGCGCCTCTGGGCGCCTTCGGCTTTGCGTCTATGGCTGGGCTGCCTACGTAATGGCGGGCGTGACTTGCGGCGCCCGGGGCGGCGTTCACTGGCTGTCCGACGCCCTCGCCGGCGGCCTGATGAGCTGGGCGATCGGCACGACTATCGGCAAGCGCTTTGCCGCCCACGGCGCGGTGGTTGCCGATAGTCGTGCCGCTCTGCGCCCGTCAGTGCGGCCCCTCATTGCGCCGGATCGCAGGGGCTTTCAACTCGTTTTTCCGCTCTAGATATTTACCTGAATCCAGCGGCGCTGGTGCGAGCGCAATGGGGCCCATTACAAGTAACGTGGCGGCTGGGGCAAGCCGACCGGATTGATCGGCGCCCGTTCTTTGCTACCACCAGTCCAGGCCCAGCAGCTTGCGGCCCAAGGGGGTCAGCTCGGCGGTGCGTCCGGTGGCGTTCTCCTTGGCCTTTTGGGGCGGGCCATTGCCGGTCAAAAGTTCCTTCCAGCTGCGGATGCGGTCGTGCGGTTTTTCCGTCTGGTCGGCCGGGGCCGGATTCATGTTGATGTACTGGGCCAGGCGGGGGCGCTCCCCGGTATTGGGCGAGTGGCCGTGGGGCAGGGAACTGTGCCAGATGATCAGGTCGCCGGCGCCGGCGGCAATGGGCGTAGGGGCGAATTCGCCGACCAGTTCCTCTTGCGGGATAAAACCCGGGAACGGGTGCTTGGCCAGGTCCTCGACTTCGGTGGCCAGACTGCGGATCCAGTCTTCGATTTTGTGATGAAATCCAGGCACGCAGACAAAGGCGCCCTGGTGCGCCGGGGTGTCGCTGAGGTAGAGCACGCCCTGGACGCTGAAATTCATCGGCAGTTCCAGGCGCCTGTCCCAGTGCAGTCCACCGGCGTGGCTAAAGAGCGGGCCGATGGGCGGATTGATGCTGGTGCGATCCAGGCTGACCCACAGCTTCTCCGTGCCCCAGATGTCGGCAAAAGCCTGGTGCAGGCGGGGGTGCTGGCGGTTGTTCCACAGGGCCTGGTGGTGGTACATTTCGATCATCACGCCGGTGCGCGGGGGGTCGGTATACCAGCTGGCCGGATCGTCGGGATCCATGTCGGCGAAATCCCAGAGGGCGCGGGCCGCGGCTTCCACGTTTTCCGGCGGCACTGCATCGGGCACCACGATATAGCCTTGTTGGCGCCAAAATTCAAGGTCTGTTGCGCTCAATACGGGCATGAGTATAGGCTCCTTTTCTTGACAGTCGTCGTGAACTTTTCGCATTTAGACAGCTGTCCGGATCATTCTGGCGGGCCGCTGCCGGTTTGCCTGTCCGCTCTATGAAATATACCTTTTCGGGGCGGTGGGCAAAATTAAATTCGACCGGGCGATGGAATTTGCCCGCTCCGGGAAGAGCCTGGCGGTGCTCCAGCCAGACCAGCTGGCGCCTCGCCCAAGTCATAGTCGAGGCGCACCCGAGTAAAATCGCGGCAGGCATTTTAGCCCGGCAACCCAAAACCTGTAAATGGGGAAAACCATGGACAAAGCATTGCAAGACCAGGTGGCCATCGTCGTCGGCAGCAGCAGCGGCATGGGCCGCGCCACGGCCCTCGACTTTGCCGCCGCTGGCGCCCGCCTGGTAGTGGGCGCGCGCAGCGCCGACAAACTCGCGGCCCTGGCCGCCGAAATCGGCGGCGACGCCCTGGCCCGTCCCACGGATGTCACCGATCCGGCCTCGGTGGAGGGGCTGATCGCCACCGCCCTCGAGGCATTTGGCCGCATCGATATCCTGGTTTACGCCACCGGCACCAATATTCCCGAGCGCAGCCTGGAAACCCTGAGCAACGAGACCTGGGATATGATGGTGCGCACCAATCTGAGCGGTGCCTTCTACTGCACCCAGGCAGTGCTGCCGGCCATGCGCCAGCAGGGCGGGGGCCTCATCATCTATCTCTCGTCGGGCTGCGTCCAGCGGCCCGATGTTTCCGGAGTTTCGTACCAGGCCACCAAACACGGCATGTCGGGTCTGGCCCACGGCACCTTTGAAGAAGAGCGCGAAAAAGGCATTCGCACCACCGTCATCTTTCCCGGTCTGACCGACACTCCGCTGGTGCTCAAACGCCCCACGCCGACACCTCCCGAAGTGATGGCCAAGGCGCTGCAACCGGAAGATGTATCGCGGGCCTGCCTCTTCGTCGCCACGCAACCGGCCCGCGCCCGCGTGCCCGAGCTGGTACTGCTGCCGGCCGGTCTTTGAGCTCCTAGCCCATGGCCCGAACCAGTGCGGCCGGCGGCGCGGCGGCGGCGCTGGCGCGGTGTTCCCGGATGTAGTGATAGACCTGCGTGCAGGAGGCGTTCTGCGCCACGCGCGCCGCGTGGGACAAAAGCAGGTCGATCTGTTGTACCGCAGGGTCCACCCGGTACAGGGACCAGGGGTGGAAGGCGGGGGTATAGGTTTGCAGGTCGCGCGCGGCGATATAATCGATGCCAGGGGCGTAGGCGGCGTAGACCTCTGCCGCCGTGGTCGGCATGGTGGAAGGATGGGGCCAGGGCAGGACCGGTGGCCAGTGGGTGTGGCCCGGCTGCCCGGTGAGGATGTTGTCGTGCCAGGCGTGGGTGGGCATCTCGAGCAGATCGGGGAAACCATCCTCGGCGTACCAGAAGGGTTGGGTGAGCGGGGCCGGAGTGGTGCCCCGGGGTCCCAGGCCGACGGCGCGCAGATAACCATAGCCGGCCGTCGCCATGATCTCGAGGGTGAGCTGGTGTCCGATCATGCCGAATTCGTGCCCACCCGGCGCCGTCATACCGACAACGGGGCGGCCGAATGCATCCTCGATCAACTTTTTCGAGTCCACCAGCTCGCGCCGCTCGCTCTCCGCATCATCGCTGCCGATGCCGCAGTGCGTATAGCTGTGGCATTCCAGGTCAAAGAGAGGGTGGTCGAGGATAGCGCGCAATTCCGGCGTGGCGGCTTCGACCAGGCGGGCGACCAGGAAGAAGGTGGCGGCGGCTTCGTGCCTGAGGTGGACTTCGGCGACGGCGCGTATGCCGTCCAGGCATTCCCGCAGTCGCGTCCCCTCATAGCTGACGGCTTCTGCGTAGGTCTGTCCCTTGGTCATTTCCCAGTAGGGGTAGATGGCTTCGGTATCGTATCCAGATACGTAAAAAGGCATCTCTTTTTTCTCCCGCTTATAATGGCTTGTATAGCTGCTGCAAAAACAAAGTCCAAGCGGCGCCAGGGATCGGGAGAGGGTTTCTAATTCCGGCGGAACATGGGCTGCAGGAAAATGCGACCCGTCTCTCCCTCGGCTTCAAAGCGCACATAGTCCTCGGCGCCGGCGCGGTAGGCGAAGCGGGTGCCCTCCCCCTTTGCCAGTATCCTGCCCCCCGGTCCGACAAAGGCGCCGGCGCAGGGTGCGTCGACCTCCACGCTGATAAGACCTTGCTCCTCCCCTACCGCTTCGAGTAAGAGACCGGTGGAGGCGTAGCACCGGCCGGCTTTAGCGGCCCGCACAATCGCCGCGGGCGTCCGCTCTTCGACCAGTACCATGTTGAAGGCATTGGCGAAATCCTCCGGATCGTGGAAGTCGTCGTTGGCGTACCCCCACACGCGGTGGCCGGCGCTCAGCAGGTCGTCCCAGAACTCCGCGTACAGGGGCCAGCGGCCGCTGGCGAGGGCAGATTCTATGCCGTAGTGGCCATTGTAGACCTCGATTCCATCGGGCCAGGTGCCCAGGGCCTCTAGCATTTCCCTGGTCCAGTAGTCGCGCCCCGAGGCGTGCGGGCGCGGATGGCAGACAACCGTGAGCAAGTCGCCGGCGCGCCGCAGGGCCTCTTCCAGGGGAAGCTCGTAAAGCGCTCCCACGCTGGGGCCGACAAAAACGACGTTTTCTCGCGAGCTGTACTCGAAGCCTTCGAGAAAAACCAGGCCATCGTGAGTTGCGCGCATCGCCGCCAGGTCGGTGACGATATCGTGATCGGTGAGGGTCACGAAGCCCACGCCCAAAGCGGCGTATTGCCCGACGCTGAGGGCCAGCGGTACGGAGGAACAGGCGCTGTTCTCGCTGCAGTGGCCGTGGAAACTACCCCTTATCCACTCGCCTGCCGGGTTGCTGTAGGGATTATCCATCTAGGCGTCCTTTCGAAGCTGGTAACTCGGTTGCTGCCCGAAGCCATCGATGACCAGGCTTCCGTCCCGGTACAGCGATGCGATCGCGTAGGCGTTGTTTTCCAATCCCGCTCCCACCACCATGGCCCGCAGACCAATACAGTCGATGCCTTCTATGGTTGTCAGGATGCCGGGATGGTAGTGTCCTTGCAGCAGCGCGCGCACATTGCCGGCGCCGGCCAAGAGCTGCCGCAACTGGGCGGCATTGCACAGAATGTGCGGATCTCGCTGTCCCTGGAACAGCCGCTGGTCGACGTTTTCGTGACAGAACGCGAGGACGGGACGGGCCCGATTTGTCTCCAGGTCCCGCTTCAGCCACTCGAGTTGCGCGCTGGAAATCCAGGCTTCGTCCCAGGAGAAATTTCCGCCGCTGAAATCGCTGCCGTCGGCGTGGCAATTGCCGTCCAGGACGACGCAGTGGACCTCCCCCGCATCGAAAGAATAGAAGGGGGGGCGATCACCGCAGGCCGTGAGAAATTCTCTCTTGGTCAGCGTGGCCACGTCGTGGTTGCCGATAACGAAGTGCCGCGGACCGCTGAAACCGGCGAATATCTGGTTCATGTGCAGCAGGTAGCCGCGCTCGGTCTCGGGGTCGTCTGCCTGGTCGATGATATCGCCCAGGCAGATGGCGAAGTCCAGTCCACCCTGTGCAAAGGTGTCGATGCAGGCCCGCAGTTTGGCGGGCGCGTCTTTGCAGTGGCGGTCGCCGTACACGGTTTCGGCGTAGTGGGCGTCGGCGAAAAGTCCGAAGCGAACGAGCGGTTTCGAGGCGTCCGTGCGCATAGTTGCAAGTCTCCGTTTTTTTTCGGTCTAAGAAGCCGTTTCAAAACTCCAATCTGGGCTTCGCGCGGCTGCAGAGCGAATTTTCCTAGACAAAATATAAAATCCGGGCATGGAGGCGAAAAGTCCCCCCTGTTTTTCACTGCGTCGGAATGACGCAATACGGGGTTTGAAGGCGCCAGTCGGGCCAGCGGGTAAGCGCGCCGCTGGCAGTGGTAAATTCGAAGAAAACCATCAGGTCCCAGGCAGAGTTGATAGCGGCGCCCGGAATCGTTGCGGTGCAGCCCTCTGCGTCGAGCTGCACATCGCCGTGCTCAAAGGCCAGGGCCTGGTGGGTCGTGCGGTAAAAACAGCGGCCCGCGCGCACCGGGGCCGTGGCTCCGAAGCCAAGGCGCAGGATCAGGTCGCGGCCCGCGGCGGCGGCGGCGGGTGGCGCAAAACGCAGCGTGGGCGGCGCGGGATGGACCTGGCCGCCCGGCCAGGGCACGGGCTGGCGAGAAGGCGGTTCCGGCAGGGTGGCCACGAGGCGTTCGACCGTCTCCAGATCGCGCTCGATTAGCGCCAGGTCGTCTTTCCAGTGGCCGCAGTGGCCTTGCTCGCGGTGGCCGAAAACCAGATCGTCGAAGTACGTGCCGCTGGCAGCCGCCGTCAGCGCAATCCAGTCCTTGCGAGCTTGTGCCAGGAGCTGGCGGGCGGCCGCCAGGCGTCCGTTTTCTCCGGTCTGGCGATAAAATGTCAGGTGAGTGGTAGCCAGCAGGCGCGCGGCGTGGTATGCGGCCAGGTGGGCCAGAAGGGTGAAATCGAGACAGGTATAGCGGCGTTCCGGGTCGGTTGCGTACGGCTCGAGCGCGGCCAGGGTATGGCGTGTCTGGACGGCCAGTTGGCGCAGGTGAAAGGCGATTTGGGGCGGAGTCCACTTGCCGCAGAGCCGGTTTTGCAGGGCGTCTTCCACGTACTCGTCGATGCGGTAGAACTGGGTCGGGTCGCTGGGCTCGATTTGCGCGTCTTCGTCCAGGCTGCGGCCGGCATAGCGCTCGGGCCAAAAGGTCCAAAGGCTGGCGGAATGCTGCAAAACGGTGGTCAGCAGGGGCAGGATCTGGCTGCCGCTGCAATAGAGTTGTTCAATGGCAGCGGCTTCATCTCCAAAGCGGAAACGCAGTTCGCGTTGCCAGATTTCGGGGGCGGTGTCGGGGGCGTAGCCCAGGCGTCCGAAGAGCAGGTAGAACAGCCAGTGGCGTCCGTGCTCGTCGGCATTGGAACGGAAGGCGGGGTCAGTGGCGACGGCCCACGCCGGTTGCTGGTCGCGGACGCCTTTGTGAGACAGGGGAGCCATGACTTCAAAGCCGGCACCGGTCGGGGCGCAGGTAGCGGCAAAGCGTCCGATCCATTCGGGGTCGCTCCACAGCAGGGCGCGCTGGCTGCCGCCGCTCCAGAGGCGGTGAATCAGCGTAAAGGTACGGGGTTTTTGCAGCAGATCCCAGGTGCCGTAGCGGCGGTAGTTGTCGCGCTCGAGGTCGTATTGTTTGACGGCGGGCATGGGGTAGGGCATGCCCAGATGTTCGCACCAGTGCTTGGTGGAGATCACGGTAGTGGGGACGATGCGGCGGGCCAACGCAATGGTGGCGTCGGTCAGGCCTTTGGCGCGCAGGTCCAGGCGGATGGGGCGGCCGCAGGCGGCGATGGCATTGAATTGCGGCTCGTAGAATTCGGCCTGGTGGTCCTCGTCGACGCCCGATTCGTAATTCATGCGGAACTGAACGCCGTCGATCTGGGGACAGGCCGCCAGCACGCGGGCCAGACCGGCGGCGTTGTACTGGGCCAGGATATCTTCGCTGAGGCCCGCGACCATGGGGTCGCCATAGTCGGCGGCGTGCTGGGACCAGATGCCGAGCGTAAAGTGCAGGCCGCGCTGACGCGTAAGCGCGGCGATGTAGACGAGCATTTCCAGGTGGCGCTCGCACTCTTGCGGGGTGAAGTCGAGAGGGCGGACCTGGGGGAATTCGGGAATTTCCAGCAGGAAGGGGTACGGTGGCGAAAGGTAGGCGATCTGGTGACCGAAGGTGAGGCTCAGGTTGTTGTAGCGGCAGCGCGCCAGCCGGCCCAGGTAGGCGTCCCAGAAATCCTCGCGGTAGAACCACTCCCGTTCGAGGGTGCGGTTGCAGAGGAAGAGCTGCAGGCTGCGCCAGGCCAGGTGCGGGGTTTCGACGGCGGGCGGGATGGCGTCGAAGACGGGGGTCGACGCCGGGGCAACTTCGATGGCGCGCGCTGCTTCGAGCAGGGCGTAACTAAGGCCGCGCTCGTCGCGCCCGGCGATGACGATCCGGTCCGCGGCAAAGGGCTGGATGACCAGAGCTTCGGGTTCTGGCGGGCACTGCACCGCGGCGGTGCGCAAGGCCTTATCGACGGCCGCCGACTGGTCGGCCAGGCCGATGGTAAAAGAGGGGTCTGCTTCCGCTGCGCCGCGCCCCCGCAGCACGCGGCGCAACTCGTCTGCGGCCCAGCGCGCGGCGCCGGGCAATGCGGTGTCGACAATCAATTCCATAGAAGTTCCTTCGCGTTACAAGCAGTAATTTTCAGAGCTGCCCGGTTAGCCATGCCAGATTGAAGCGCGCGACGCTTATCTTTTCCCGATCCCTTTTCATGCCCGTGGTATAAAGACAGAGAATGGTTCCGTCGGGCATCACCGCGAGGTCGCTGTAGCGGCAGGGTCCCTGCTCGAGGAGGCGGGCGTACGGCCAGGTCAGGCCGGCATCGCGGCTCAGGCGCACCCTCAGTCCCCGCGCCGGGCTGCCCCCCAGCGGATTGGAGAAGAGGATGAGATCTTCGGGTCCCGCTCCCGGGCGGCCGCAGCGCGCCAGCCCCGCGTGCAGGTTGCGGCAGTCCACCTCTTCGTGCTGGCCGTGCTGATGGAAACTTTCGCCCCCGTCAATGCGGCGTGCAAAGTGGCGCTTGCCGGTGTGCTGCCAGTTCTTGCGGTAACTGACGTAGATGCTGCCGGCTGCCGCGTCCCTTGCATTGGCCGTTTCCACCAGGCTCACTTCATCGGAACCCGCTGGCAGGACGGCGCCCACCTTCCAGCTGTGGGCCTGATCATCGCTGTACAGCAAACCGCCGCGCACCCCCGGCACCTGTCCCGGCTCGCCCTCTTTGTAGAGAAACGCCGGTATGACCAGCCGTCCGGCGCGGCGGCCGCAGACGAGTTGGATGCCGTGCACGCAGTTGTTGGGCCACCCGACCCAGCCCGCGTCGTTTGGTTGGGGCTGGATGTGAGAGGGCGGCGACCAACTGCGTCCCTCATCCCTACTTTCGAGGAGCCAGAAACCGCCTCCCTGGCGAGCGTATTCGCCAAAGTATTCCAGATCGTGCAGCACGTCGACAGGCATTTTCCAGAAGGCCACGAAGACGCTGCCCGAGGTGCGTTCTGCAAAGACGGGGCCGAGAATGGCGGCAGTGTCGGCGGCGGAAAAAATGACCTCCTGGGGCTGCCAGGTCTTGCCGCCGTCCTCGCTGCGCGACATCAAGACGTCGATCTGGTGGCCGCTGTCGGCCAGCGAGTTGTGGCGTTTTTGGCATATGGCGATGGCCGTGCCCTGTTGCGTGACGATGAGTCCGGGCAGGTGCAGGCCAAAGCCGTCGTAATCGT
>CAXFTV010000055.1:0-12453 GCA_964005845.1 uncultured bacterium | reverse complement strand
CCCCACACCGACGCCCGCAGACGTGGTCGAACAGATCGATGCCGTCGTCGAGCGGGTGGGGATCGACCACGTCGCCCTCGGGGTGGATTTCTTTCCCACCGAAGGGGCCTGGCGCGATCTGCAAATCGCCCAGGGCACGACGGAATTGCGCTGGGCCGTAGAGGATATGAGCGCTATGCCCAGGATAACCCACTGCCTGGTGGAGCGGGGCTACGCCGAGGACGACATCCAGAAAATCCTCGGACTTAATTTTCTCAGAATCTGCAAGGAGGTATTCGGCGCATGATCATCGATAGCCACGTGCACGTTTTCGACCGCAGCATAGGAGGCGCGGCAGAAAATTTCCCACTCTGGCCCGGTACGCGCTGGGGCGCTGGCGGCGATGACCTGATTGGCCAGATGGACGAGGCCGGGATCGACAAGGTTTTTCTGATCAGCTATACGCCCATCGACGTAATGGCCCACTACCACCCGGACCAGCGCGACCACAAGGTCGCCGTCTTCCAGCACTACCTGCGCAAAGACTATTTTATCAGCGTCTGGGAACGACATCCCGACCGCATTATCTGGTTTGCCGATTCCATCGACCCACGCGTGCCCGGCTACACCGAACGCGCCGCCCAGGATCTGGACCGGGGCGCCGGAGGCTTGAAAATGCTGCCCCTGTTCGTCGATACCGAAATGGGCGATCCCCGCTGGCGGCCCATCTTCGAACTGCTGCGCCAACGCCGCAAGCCCTGCATCATCGACCTGTCCTGGTGGTATGCCGACAACGAATGGTTCTCCCCCAGTGTCTACGGCAAGTACGAAAGCTATACCGACTATGTGCGGGGTCTGGGAGAACTGGTGGCCGATTTTCCGGAGGTGAAAATCCAGCTGGCGCACTACGGCACCCCCAGACTCGTGGATCGGCACGAAGATTCGAACACCATTCACTACGAGCGTCTGCAGGAGCAGATCCAGCTCATCCGGACCTATCCCAATCTGAGCTGTGACCTGGCCGCCTACCAGCACCTGATCGGCGCGGACGAACCCTACCCCTACTGGAGCTGCCTGAAGATTCTGGAAGTTCTTGTAGAAGGCCTGGGTGCGGAGCGCATCCACTGGGGCACCGATTGGCCCTACCTGGGGGTACAGCCCTACCCCGAACTCATTCGCGCCATCCGCGAGGCGCCTTTTTTAGCGAACGACCAGGTCGACGGGATCCTGGGGCTGAATGCGCTGGAGTTCCTGTCGTAGACAAGCGGGCACACGCTGTGTTTTCCCGCATTCTCAGGCATTTGCCGGCAGACCTATTTTTCCCTTTAAAATCCCCGGCGGCCAAAAATCGGGCGGGCAGCAGGGGTCTGGAGAAAACAGCTGCAACATATTTTCGCAATACCGCCGCACTTTACCTGCGCAGCAACACCATAATGATCTATTTTAAGCGTGAATCCCAAACCCTGTAATAGAGGCAAGAAATGACAACGAGTAAACCCCGCACTATCGCTATCGTCGGCGGCGGCATCGCCGGTCTTTGCACTGCCCTGCACATTAAGGAAAAGGGAGTGGAACGGGTCGTCGTACTGGAAAAAGACAGGGTGGGCAGCGGTTCCAGCAGCAAATCAGGCGCCGTCAACACCATGCTCATGCCCACCGAAACCGGGACCCGTGCGCGCGCCATCACCATGGACATCTTCGAACGCTTCAGCCGCATCCTGGACAATTATTCCTTTCACCAGGTGGGTTGCATGTTCATCATGAATCAGGACCAGTACCGCGCTACCGAGCCCGAGCGGCAAATGCATCGCCGCGTCGGCGCCCGCTTCGAAATACTTGACCACAGGGCCGTGGCGAAACGCTTTCCCGCCCTGCACCTCGAGGAAAACGAGTACGGTATTCTCGATCTGCGGGGCGGCTGGAACGAACCGGATACCTATATCGCGGCACTGGCGGCCAAAGTGCGCGAGATGGGGGTGGAAATCCGCGAGCAAGAGCCGGTCGAAGCATTCATCCATGAGGCAGGGGGGATCACCGGAGTGCGCAGCCGCACTCTGGGAGAGTTGCGCACCGATGCCGTGGTTTGCACTCTGAATGCCTGGGCCAACTCGCTGTTGGCCGGCGTCGACCAGCCCATTCCGGTCCACAACTACGTACACGAGCGCTTCGTGACCACTCCCCTTGCCCAGATGCCGGCAATACCCGCCACCAACGACAGCGCCACCCAGGTCTATTACCGGCCCACCGAAGACAGGCGCCTGCTCTTCGGCTGCAATACCCATGAACCCCAGCGGATCACTCGCCCCGGTCTCGATTTCGACTATGGCCAACTGGAGTTGCACCCCGCACCCGCGCCTTTTATAAAGCAGGCCATCCGCACAAGGCTGCCGCTGATGGAAGGAGTGGAATTTGCCGACCACCGCATCGGCCTCATAAGCATGACGGCAGATAGATTGCCCAATATCGGACCCGTCGCGGCGCTCCCCGGACTTTTCCTCGGCTGCAACTTCAATTCGGGCGGCTTCGGCTACCACGCTGTGGCCGGACTCCTGCTGGCCGAATTCATCGTCGAGGGGCAGACTCGCATCGATGTGAGCGAATTTTCGCCCGACCGCTTCAAAGGTGTGGACGTCGATGCCTACCTGGAGGCCGATCTGGGCTACAAAGATTCCGGCCTGCCGGATGCGGGGGACAAAGATCTCGGGATTCCCATCGCCCGCCGCCATTGAAATCTGCAGCCTCTCTTTTTTCCATTCCCGCAGCAGCTGTAAAAACCACGATGCTGAGTGGACAAGCTCGAAGTTCCTTTAATTTGGCCGCAACACAGACTTACCCATATTGAAAGGACGCAATGGAACAAACAAAATTGCACGGCGGCTTCGCCCGCACCGACATTACGCCCGAACTGGGCACTCTACTTATGGGCTACCCCGACCCCAACCGCAAGGCCGAGTCAATCCGGGATTCATTAGAGGCCAATGCACTGGTGCTGAAACAAGGAGAAGCAACGGCAGTCCTGATCAGTTTAACCATCTGCATTCTCGACGACGCAGATGTAGAATCAATGCGCCGGGGTATTTGCGAACAGACCGGCATAGACGTGCACGACATCGTCATCTCCACGACTCAGACGCACTCCGCCCCCTGCACGATGGAATGCTGGGGATGGTGCGATAAGGATCAGACCTATATCGATCTGCTCATGGCGCAAAGCATCAAAGCGGCGCGGCAGGCAAGTGCGAACCTGAAGGAAATCCAGGTCGGCATTGGGACGACTACAAGCGATGTGGGCGTCAATCGCCGCGCCATCATGGAAGACCACTCGGTTGGACTGGGTTACAACTCCTGGGGGGTCTACGACCCGGAAATGACGACTATCTGCTTGCGCAGCGCAGAGGGTCCTTTGGCAACTCTGATTCACTACGGCGCCCATCCGACAGTCCTGCCAAGCAAGAGCAAGGTGATTTCGCGCGATTGGCCCGGGGTAATGATCGACCGGGTCGAAGAACTTAGCGGCGCGCCGGCGATTTTCATCAATGGAGCCGTTGGCGACATAGCTCCCCGGAGCAATATCCTCGGCGCCGTCGGCGATGGCGAAGAGGCATTGTTGGAAGTGGGTACGCGGGCTGGCATGGACGCTATGCGGGCCATCCGCTCCATCAGGGAATTTCGCCATCTGGAGCTGAGCGTCACGACCGGATCATACCCCTTACCCTACCGTCCCCTGCCGCCTAAGGACGACGCCCTTCGCCATCTTGCAGAGGCCGAACCGGAGCGCAACGAATACGGTAGAGGCATGTGTGAATACAAACACTGGCGAGCTGTGGTCAAAGCTCAAGAGGCCCCACCAGTTCCCCAAAAGACCTACCTCCAGGTGATTCTGCGCCTGGGCCCGGCTGCCCTGGTGCCCTTCCCCGGGGAACCATTTGCCGAAATAGTACTGCGCCTGCGCGGTCTCAGCCCGGCCCAATACACCCTCTGCGCCAGTACATCCTGCGGCAGCAACGGCTACTTCGTCACGCGCGAGTCCCTGCACCGCGGCGGCTATGAGGTCTGGGTCGCCAGAGCTATGGGAGCCCATATCCTCGCGGAAAACATCGATGATGTGCTGGTAGAGGAGAACGTGAAACTGCTCAGACAAGCCTACGCATAGGGAGCCGTCTGAGATGTGGTTACAACAATACCTTATCTCTTAGAAGGATCGCTGTAATGACAGGCTCGAACATCCTCTCGACCCTCTTCGCTCTAGCTCTGAGCGCCGCCGCCACACTGGCCGGGGAGGGTGGAGAAAGTGCGATCTACTGGGTTTCCGCCCCCGTACAACCCGGCGAGGTGGTCATGGTATGCGGATATTTCCCGCAGCCTGACGCTCTGGCGGTTGCCGTGGAGCGTCTCGATGACCAATCGCCAGCTAATCCTCCCGATGCCCCGTGGCTTCCCTCCGAGCCCAGCCGCTTAGCCGCGACAGTGAAACCGCTGCAGGCCAGCGAAACCGTCGTGATGTTCGAATTGCCCGCCCATTACCAACCCGGCGTTTTTTCATTTTCGATTCTCACCAAGAGTACCGCGCCGAATTCTAGCCGCCTCAACCGACCGACACTCTGGTGGGCCCTCGGCGATCTGGTCACTTCTGAGACGCCTTTCGGCAAATGGCCTCTAGAGGATGCTGCAACCTATGCGGGCGGCAGCCTGCGCATTGTTGGGCGCTGCCTGCAACTGGGGCACAGCAAGCCATCGGTGGCCCTCCGCTCCGAGGACGGTCACGTGGTGCTGCTGCAGCCTGCAAAGGCCGACCCTTATGCGCTCGTAGTGAGGGTGCCCGAAGGATTGCCCACAGGACGCT
Organism: uncultured bacterium; assembly: GCA_964005845.1. Classification (GTDB taxonomy): domain Bacteria; phylum Latescibacterota; class UBA2968; order UBA8231; family UBA8231; genus CAXFTV01. Next base: position 7,631 of record CAXFTV010000055.1, on the reverse strand, counting down.
ACGAGTTATTCGTGCACAACGGCTATGGCGGCCGGCAAGGCTGGAGTGAAGCCCTTAATCTGGCTATCCTAAAATGGGAGGAACCCGAGGAAATACTGATAAACGCGGCAGATTTCGGAGCCAATGGAGACGATGATGGGGACGACACTCGGGCAATCAACTCGGCTCTGCAAGAAGCCGCCAAGCGCGGCGGGGCCGCCGTACTGGTACCGCGGGGGCGCTTTGTCGTCAGTGAAAAGCTCGTGATCCCCCCCTATGTCACTCTGCGGGGCGCGGGACGGGAATTGACCGCTCTGTGCATGGCTGATACGGACGCTCCCCCCTCTGCATGGGTCGAGGGTTCTCACCACTTTGCCATCGAGGATCTCACCCTGTACTGCAACCACCACATCCATGTGATTTCCAATACCGAGGCGGCGGTCCACGGAGCGACAGCGGCCTTCGAGGACCCGGAGGCTGCCGGCCACGTGCGCCTTACCCGGGTGCGGGTGCGGGCCGATTCATTCAGGGGGCATCTAAAAAAAGACCAGGTAGACGAACGCACCTATATCCTCGGACCGCGCGATACCGTTCGGCTGACCGGCCCCGACATCCGCATCACCGATTGCGACATGTACGGATCCAACCGTTCGATCTACCTCCACCAGGTGGTCGGAGCCCAGGTAGAACGCAATATCTTCTACAACGGGCGCTCGGGCTGGATGAACTTCAATGGCTGTGAGAATATTATCTTCGAGGGCAATCGCCTCGTCGGCGCCGATCTGATGGCCAGCGGCGGCGGCTATGCCTGTTTTAGCCGGGGCATCTCCCGCAATATTTACACCGCGCGAAACAGCTATGAAAACCTCAACGGCTGGGATAGAGAGGCCTTTACCTCGGATGCCGGTGGCGGCGCCTATTTCGGCGGCGTAGCCGCCAGTGCGGCGGACTACATCGTGTTGGCGGCGGATCCCAAGTGGCAGGGACGAGACTGGACCAATACCCTCGTTGCAATCCTCGCCGGACGCGGGCGCGGCCAGTTTCGCTTTGTGCGTTCATGGGATGGACGTCGGGTGCAATTGGACCGTCCCTTTGAGATTCCCCCGGACGAGACCTCCCGGATTACCGTCACCATGTCGCATTACCGCTACATTTTCTACGACAACGAGTTCCGCGATGCCGGCATCGCTATCCAGTTCTACGGCACGGCCGCCGAGCACATCGTGGCCAAAAATCGCACCTGGCGCACTGACGGTTACCGCGCTTACGGTTTCTCCTATACCGGTGGAGTGCAGCCGAATTATTTTCTTCAGTTCCTCGGCAACGAAATCCTCGAGGGCAACTGCTACCGCTACGACAACCCCCTGGTCTATCCCTCGCACCTGAGCGTCGAAGGCACGCTGCCGAGCCTGCACTTCGGCTCCGTCATGCGCAACAATCACCTCTACAACAATGCCAGGATCGAAGTGGTCGTTGGCGCAGACAGCGAAGGAGCCACCGAGAACGTGCTGGTGGAAGGCAATACAGTGGAACACTCGGATCTGGGAATCCTCGTGGACAAGGGGACTCGGGGGGTCCTCTTGCGCCGGAATCGGCTCGAGTCCTGTAGCATTCCCCTATCGGACGGCGGCGCCAACACCTGGCTCCACCCAGGCGAAAAACTGGCGTACCAGGTCGCCGCTACCGGTCCCCATCTGGACGATCCCAGAACGCTGGCACAGCTGCAGTTACTGGCTGCGGAGCTTAGGGCCATGCCGAATTCCTCCGCCCTGGCATCGCAGTACGAGGAAGGCCTGGCGGCATTGTGGCAGGCGGCAACGCGGCAGCAGTCGGCGGTGCGCAGAGAACTGCTGGAAGCACTACTGGGTCTGAGCTATGAGGTGGCAGCTGATTCCGCCCTCGCTCGCCTGGTGCGGGACGGCCGCGCTGGAGAGGGCGCCTTGCAGATCCAGCTGAGGACGCAGCCCTGGTCTCCGGAGATCGCGGTGCGGGCGCAGGCTTTGCCGGTTCCGGACTGGGAGCCGCCTTCAGCGGGTCCCGAGTTGGCGCTGGCGCCCGACCAACCCATTCTCGCGCGGGTCCCGCTAAGAGTCCCGCAGCAGACGACGCGGAAGCGGCTGCCTTTCCAGGTCACGGCCACCTACCGGGGCGCATCCCTTGCCACCGAAGGATCGGTGGATCTCGAACGCTGGCGTCCGAGTCAATGGGCAATTATCGGCCCCTTCCCCAATGCCAGCGCCAAAGCCGCGGACCCGTACCTCCACGCCCCCGAGCGATGGCTGGATCTCAACCAGACCTACGCCGGAATCCAAGGCACTATCCGCTGGCGGGAGGTCCACTCCTCCACCCTTGACTTTGCTGCTCTGCTGAGACCGGACCAAGCGGCCACAGCCTACGCCGTAGCCGTACTTAGGACTACTGAGCCTACGAATATCCAGCTGCAGGTTTCATGCGGAGGCCATGTGCGGCTGTGGCTCGGCGACGACGAGCTGGGAGAGTGCGCAGCCGCGCCCGATGCCAGAGAAGAAGCCACCTTCCCGGTCCAGCTCGAACAAGGGAATAATCTCCTGCTAGCCAAAACTTCCTTCCTCAGCGGTCCCTGGGATCTGCACCTGGAGATAGAGGAGGGCATGACCTCCGAGCACCGCCTGGTCCAGGCGGTGGCAGCCCCAGAATTGTGGCAGCTAGCCGCCCTGGTGCCGCCACCACAGCCACCAGCACCGCCTCCCGGCCCGCTGGAACACGGCGCCGGCGTGCACTGGAAACAGGTGTACGCGGACGACTTCGACGCGCAGCAGTTGATGCGTGCCTGGCGGGTGGCGGACGGCCGTTGGGAGGTAAGTCAGGGCGTATTGGTAGGCGGGGGCCAGTCATTCATCCTCTTGCGTCACGGGATTGAAGCACCCGTGCGCATCGAGTACGATACTAGGGCCCAATCACCCCATGATCTGTCCGCACTCTGGAGCCCCGATCCAGACAACTACTTCGCCGGCTACCTCATCGCCTTTGCCCAGCGCTCGACTGGAAGCCGCATCGAATATCCGGGAGCCGGGGCGGTCTACACCGATACTCCCCTGGCCCAGGGCGTACCCAACCAATGGCACCACGTAATCGCCCAGGTCCTGGCCGACGGAAAGGCCCAGCTCGTCGTCGACGGTCAGTTCCTGCTGGAATTCGGCGAGGCCCCAAAACCGACGGTAGCGGGCTATGCCGGACTGTGGACCTGGCATGGCGGCGAATTCGACAACGTGCGGATCTATTCCGGGGAGTGATGGTTTGCAGCGGCATTTAAAAATATAGACGAAGCAAATAAATCTTCACAGCAGCTGAGCGCAATCTGCAAAAGACAATGACAGAAGCAGAAAAAGCTTTCTTCCTGAAAAACGGCTACCTGCATGCCAGGCAAGTACTCGCTCCCGAGTTACTCGACAAAGTTCGCACTGAATTTGAGCAGATTTGGGCAGCAGGAGGACGCGCCAACCAGCTTGTGCTGCTCAAGCACCGAACTTTTATCGACCTCATCGAACATCCTCCAATCCTCGCGCGGCAGGCTGCCATCTTCGGTCGTCAGACGCAACTGCTGCAGTACGATTTTCTCAGACAGGAGCCGGGCTCGACGGTACCGCTGCGCTCCTGGCATCGCGACCTCAGTTTTCCAGGAGAACGCCCGCTTGCAATCAATACAATCGTCTACCTGGATCCTATGGATGATCTCAGCGGGCCGACCTATGTAGTACCGGGTTCACACCGAGGTGAAGAGCTGCCACCAAGCGCAACAGGGGATCGCCCCTTGCCCAATGAGGTGCCCGTCTACGCTGAACCGGGCGATGCCGTTTTTATCAACAGCGCCATCTGGCATTCGGGCAGCCGCAATCAATCGCAAGGCCTGCGCCGCGGCATCTATATGTACTATGGCCATTGGTGGATGAAACGCTATGAGGCTGGTTTTACCCTGCCCTCGGAGTGCCTGGAGGACGCCAGTGAGGCGCGACTGCGCCTGTTGGGATACCGGATGCCAGACCGCGATCTGCACATTTACGACCCGACACTGCCCTTCAGTTCAAGGGCAGCAAATAGAAGGAAAATTTGACGCTACCACCGGGTTTCGCCATGATCTCCCCAATAATACCCCAAACCTTTTAGTAGGAGGAATACAGTTATGATCAGGCTGCATAGAACGGTCGGCGTTCAGGAAGGCAAACTCTTTGAAGCCATTGCATTGGCCAAAGAGATGGCCGCATACTTCAACAAAAGCTATAAGTCGTCGTCCTGAACGGCATCCAGAGCACGCCGGGTCTCGTTGTAGACTACCTCGGAGAAGAACTCGTCCGGAAAGCCCACCTCCAGATCCAGCAGTGAGTGAATGCCCGGCAACTCCAATCCGAACGGGGACTTGCTCAGGGCAAAGCCGTCTTCTTCTGCCAGCGAGGGGTTCCACTCGACAAATTTCTGCACCCAACGTTGGATGGTGCCGCACATGCCATCGAAGCCGCGATGCCAGTAGTAGTGCTTGGGTAAAATGTAGCCACTTTTTAAGCGGCCACAGTATTGCTAAAGTATCTTAATCGAAAAGCCACCAAGGACGCGGTGGATGACCATGCTCTGGGTCGAACCGGGCATCAGAGCTCTGGCAAAGGCACCATCCCAACAGCTACCAGAACTGGGCAAAAGATGAAGTTGAATCCCCCTAAGAAGACACCAATTAAGATGGGAATATGCACATTTTTATTTCACGGTTGCGGAGGATTGTCAACCCCATGAAATTCGTCCGGCCTACCACCGTAAGCAGGTTTGGATCCATCCCAAAAATTCGGAATGTCGTTTATTCTTCCCCTCCATGCACCTTTGGGAGGGAGTATATGGGCAGTGTAGGAAACCCCTCTCTCATTCACATTTGCAGTTTCCGAATGATAGTGGTAGCCAAAAACTCCGTGTCGATGCCCGCCCCACCCATCTAATACTTCGTTGACCCCTTCGCTATTAATATCTCCATCCCGGTATTTTCCATAGCCGGCAATGCCGTCAAAACCCAGGCTGATAATTGGCGGATGCGAGAATCCTTCATAGTCCGATTCGTTGTAGAGGTTAAACCCACTATTCGTTGCACTGTGGGCATCGGCATGGTAGTGAGGTTCCAAACCCCTGCCAGAATGTATGCCAATATTGGAAATTTCTCCCGCACCTGCGGCAATGCCTAAAGTGTTGTTCAGGGTTGGATAAACCATAACCCCATCTAAAGCTATACCCGTTGCAGAGAGGCTAGCATAGTTAAGGTAGTTGAATTCGGGATTTTGAATAAAATCCGATGCAAGATCGTGTACCATTAAGTTTTCTTCTAGTTCGTCTATAATCCCATAATCTTTCAATGGTATTTTTACCAAATTCCCCCCTAATGTTACGTTGCGGGTAACACTTTGGTCCTCATAATTCCCACTCAGACCATCACCGGGTGGACGGGGAATATCCCAAAGGTGTGTCATACCCTCATTAACCCCATATGTAGCAATTACCATAAACGGATGATGTATGCCATTGCTATCCGTTTCATTGGTAAAATAAACATATGGGATCGTGTTCATTCCGATTAGCGTATTATACCCATCGGCAACCTCTACCTTCCTAATCAACATATTCTCACGCACAGTTTTATAAAAGGTCGCGGGGTAGCGCAGTGATGCACCTTCCGCTCGCAATGTAGATTCTATGTTTTCTAACATAGCATTAGCGGCTATCGTCGTCTCGCTATCCAATCCCATCGTTTCTATCTGGTCTTGGTACGAATCGCGAAGATCTTTTAAATTTGCGGCCAAACGATCTGAACCATCCCAACTTGGTTGCAATTCGGCATTGTCGACGCGGCCGAGCAAGGTCGGATTAAAGTCGAAAGGGATATTCTGATCCAGCACGGGTTCATACGCCGCAAACATGGTAAATGCAGTTCCAGTTTCTGAAGTTAAGATTGCCGAACTACCTTCTATCGCCACATTCATGGGCTCCCAGGAGCTATCTGCAATGTAGCCACCGGCAGTTTCGTCGTAACTATAGCGCTCGCTCGCTCGAATGTAGGTAGCCATGTCTGCACGACTTATCTCGAAGGTTATAAAACCAGCACTCGACTTGTCTACAAAGTAGCTACGGTAGTCCCGCAGCAATAGGGTTTTTACGCCCGCAATGGTTTCGAAGTCGATGGCGTAATTGGAATGCTTGGATGAAATTATCAGGTAAGTGTCGATCCCTAGTTCAATCAATTTGAAGGTTGCCTTAAGCAAATCATCGTTACTGTGAGTATTAGAAGCAGTCATATTTTGATTTACTGTTAAAGTAGCACCGGCAGTTTGATTTCTATCATCAATGATCAGGAGATCTTGAGTACCATAAATGCCTAAAGATAGACGAGATAAATTGGAATAGGTTTTTTGATAGGATGTCCACTCAACGCTTCTTGATGCTACAAGGATTTCGGCCAGCGTTTGCGGTGCATTAAAATCAGACACTTCGTTTATGGGATTTACAGTAATGAAAACCGTTCCCGTCAATGATGTCAGCTCGCCGTCCGATACGCTGAAAATTAGATTGTCATTGCCGCTGAATCCTTCTGACGGCGTATAAAAAACCGTGTTATCGCTCAAAACCGAGGTGCCGTGAACAGCTTCCTGGACGAGCGAGAAAGTCAACAAATCACCATCGGGATCGTATCCTTCCAACAAAATCTCAAGGGTCGTATTTTGATCCATCGCAAGGGATTGGTCCACTGCTACTGGCGCAGCATTTGCTACTGGGGGAGCATTGGCACCCAGGAAAATCATACCATCTGCGCTCAGGTTGACCCAATAACCGACGCCTTCATTCACTGTCTCAGCCTGATAATAGCCGTTTGCAAAACCGAAAACAGATGTCAAGATGCCAGGGGGGTCCTGGACTATTTCTGCGACAGAGGTAATTCCCCGGGAAGCACCGAACAAATGCCAGCCACTATTCATAGTTTCGCTACAGCTGCTCACATTTGCCGACCCTTCCACTGTGTAACTGCCGCCCTCAGCCAGGTTTACCCAGTAGGCTTTACAGGGACTAAGTTCGCTGACGGCGAAATATCCACCACCAAAGGAAAATGCGGAAATTAGGTCGGGGAATAGGCTGCGCCCCGATGCGTCCAAGGGCACGAGCGGGAGTGATACCAGATTCCAACCTGGGAGCAAATTATACTCAAATGGGAGCACGGCAGGATCTTGGGACGCAGTCGTTTCCTCCGCCACTACCCCAATTTCCAACGCCAATAAAAATGGCGCCAATATAAAGACGATTTTATGGAACCTTGTCATTTGCAAAATATTTTACTCCCGCTAAGGTTTATAATTAAGCAATTTTGAGGCCTTTTCCTACCTATTTTTTACCCCTTTTCCAGAATATAAAACCCAGTGATTTTAACCCCTTTTTCAAGCATGTTCTGGTCGAGAAATGCTCCTCAACCTACGAGAAGCACGTGTTGTCATTAGCGACTGGCGGCTGCATTACAATCAAGAAAGACCCCCATAGCAAACTGGGCGGTAGGAGTCCAAATGAGTTTATAAATACTAAAACACTTGTATCTTTCTCTCGCCAGCACGAAACGCTTGCAGTGTTCCAGTTGCCTGGACATCTTAGAAACGCTCTGG
>CAXFTV010000054.1:0-6655 GCA_964005845.1 uncultured bacterium | reverse complement strand
TCTGGAGCAAATTCGACAGTTCCGGTCAGCACTTGTGGACTCTGCCACTGGAGGGAATCTTCGCGCGCCACATCGCCATTGACCGCGATGATCAGCCCTTTATCGAGAGCATTAGCCAACTGCAGCAATACAACGCCAAAGGCGAGCAACTGGCCCGTTTCAACATACCGGCTTTGCTGGTTGCCAGCCTGCGGTTTTGGAAGGGAAATTTCGCCACCCTGGTCGAGCCTTTGCAATTGATCGAGGGCACCTGGCAGGCACCCAGGCTAGTGGTTTACGAAGGGGTCGAGCGCGCTACGGCGGCCACGAGCATCGGCCGCGACCCACTATCAGCCGAAGACAATGGCAGTGGTCTGCTGAAGCGGCCGACGGATTTCGTGGTAGACGAAACCGCGTCCCGGGCCTTTGTGGTCAACGCCGGGCAAAGTCGCATCGAGGTCTTTCGAGAAGGTAAATTCCTGACGCGCTGGGGGCGGCAAGGAGAAGCCGCCGGGCATTTTCGGTTTTCTGGAAGCCACGTGGTGATAGATGACATCAGTAGCGGCACGATGACCGAGCGCCAGGTGGTGGCCGGGGGCATTGCGCGGGACCGCAGAGGTTATATCTACGTGGCCGATACCTTCAACAATCGCATCCAAAAATTTCAGCCATGAAGTACCGGGTTTTTCTGTTGTTCCTGGCCCTGTGTCTCTATGCTGTCGAGCGCGGTCAGGCCAAGGAAAAATACAATCTGTGGGCCAAGGAGCGCATCCGCTACCTGCGCACCAAAGTGAATTTAAAACCGCACGATCCCCATTTGCGGGTGCTGCTGGCAAATGCCTACTACGAAAACAAAAAGTCCTACGATGCGCTTGAAGAGTTGCGGGAAGCCCTCAGAATGAGGCCGGATTTTGCCGAAGCACATTGCAATATGGGCGTCATACTGCATAGTCAGGGCCGCCTGCCAGAAGCCAGGAAATACTACGAGGAGGCGCTGCAGAAAGATTCCACTCTGGTAGAAGCCCGGGCCGGTCTGGGGGCTTTGCTGTGTCGCACGGAGCAGGAAGCCGCTGGTCTCAGATACCTGAAACAGGTATTGCAAGAGGACCCCTATCGGGTCAGCGCTCGCTTCAATATGGCTGTGGCTTACCACAAACTGGGAGATTTCAAGCAGGCGATCAAACATCTGGAAATGGTGCGCCAACACAAGACCACGTACCCGGGAGTGAAGCCGGCCCTGGGGCGGGCCTATTATAGCCAGGGACTGAAGTACCTGCAGGCCAAACAGGCCGAAGCGGCGACTCGTACTCTGGGGCAGGCGCTAGGGCTTTTGCAGTACAATGCCAATATCCACTATGCCAAAGGTTTGGGACACATGCAACTGGAAGAACTGGAGGAGGCGGAGGAGGCCTTTGGTGCAGCGGTGAAACTGGAGTCGGATCACGTGCCCGCACTCCACAATCTGGCGGTTATATACGATCGGACGGGGCGCATGGAAGAAGCTCTCTCGTATTATGGGAAGGTGCAGGCGCTGGCGCCGCATCTGCATACCATCGATGCGGCTCGGCACGCCCACTACGACGTGAAGTTCCTGGTGGAGTAGGTAGAGCTTCCCGGCGGCCCGGCAATCCATTTTTCCACCTTATGTCCGATCTAAAGGCGTTGACTTTTGCGCCACAAATGCTATCTTTTAAACTTTTAGAAGAGGCCTTCCGTCCGAGGGGCACAGTTATGACCTGCTGAGATATTCCATCTTCAAGTTGCGAGAGCGAGAAAAACCTCGCCGGGAATTGTTCTCGAGGGTTGGACTCGCTTTTTTTATGTGCGCCGCGAACGGTCCCCCAAGTCTCATGTCAACAAGGGAAAAAAATGGCGAAGGAAGAATCAATTGAAGTCCAGGCCGTGGTCAAGGAAGCGTTACCTAATGGCTTCTTCAAAGTAGAGATGGAAAACGGTCACGAAGTCCTGGCGCACGTCTCCGGCAAAATGCGCAAGTACTGGATCAAGGTGTTGCCGGGCGACCAGGTCGTCGTGGCACTCTCGCCCTACGATCTGACTCGCGGGCGCATTACCTTTCGCAACCGCTGAGCGCAGGATAGATTCCACCGCGCCAGTATGCGCTTATCTGGTAGCGGGCCGGAGTATTCCGCCCATGCGGCAACATCGCGTGTCCCGGAGAGTGCCCCGGTGCCCGTGTCTCCCCGCCTCCACGTCCTGAAACGCCCGTTTCTCGCCGCCGCTCTCAGCCACCTAGTCGTCGAATCGTAGACTCCGTCCCGGCGCTAGGATTAATTGGAAAATCACAACATGCAAAGATACAAGGCCTGGCCCTTTCAGGAGGCCAGACAAATCATTGACCGCCGGCCTCTCAAGGACGGTCAGCCCGTACTCTTTGAGACCGGTTTCGGACCTAGTGGCCTACCCCATATCGGCACCTTTGCAGAGGTGGCGCGCACCACCTGGGTGCGCCAGGCTTTTGCCCATTTGAGCGGCCGGCCGACCCGTTTGCTCGCCTTCAGCGACGATATGGACGGCTTGCGCAAGGTACCGCTCAACTTGCCCCAAGGCGACATGCTGGAAGAGCACCTGGGCAAACCTCTGCACGCCATTCCGGATCCTTTTGGGCGCAGCGACAGTTTCAGCGGTTACATGAACGACAAGCTTAAGGAATTCCTTGATACCTATGGCTTCGACTACGAATTTCAGAGTTCGAGGCAGGCCTATACCCGGGGCGATTTTGATGCGGGTCTGGCGATTCTGCTGGATAAGGTGGAAGAGGTAAAGGCACTCATTTTACCCACTCTGCGCGAGGAGAAACGCGCTGCGTGGTCGCCATTTTTTCCCATCTGTCCATCCTGTGGTTCGGTATATGCCACCGAGGTCCAGGGCTATCACCCGGAGCGCCACAGCGTGGATTTTGAGTGCAGGGCGGAGGAGGGAGTGGTGCCCGGTTGCGGAGCCAGCGGCGAAATTTCGGTGCTGGGAGGTCAGGTCAAGGTCGGCTGGAAGGTCGACTGGGCCCTGCGCTGGTACGCCTACGAGGTCGACTACGAGATGTACGGGAAGGATTTGATCGACTCGGCCAAGCTCTCTGGCCGCATCGTCCGGCTCATGGGTAAACAGCCGCCCGTGGGGTTGACATACGAGCTATTTCTGGATGAAGAAGGCCGCAAGATTTCCAAGAGCGTGGGCCGGGGGCTGACAGTAGACACCTGGGTCCAGTACGCGCCGCTAGAATCTCTGCTCTATTATATTTATCAAAACCCCAAGCGGGCGCGTCGACTCTACTGGGACGTAGTGCCCCGGTGCGTAGATGACTATCTGGAAGCGCTGCGTCGCTATCCCGAGGTGGAGGAAGCCAAGCGTCCCGAGCGGGATGTATGGCACATCGGCAACGCCGGCGATGCGGTGCTCGGCTATGGTGCTCAGGTAAATTTCTCGGTGGTGAACAATCTGATTTCCGCTCTGGGTACGGATGATGCCGCGCTCTTGATGGATTACCTGGAGCGCTACGATCCGGACGCGGGGAACTACGGCGAGTTGGTTGAGGACCTGGTCGAGAAGGGCCTCAATTACTACCGCGACTTTGTCCTGCCCAGTAAAAAATTTCGCCCCGCCACACCTGCCGAGCTGGAGTTACTGGGTCGCATCAAAGAGTTGCTGGAGGCTTCTATAGGTGAGGATGAAGCCGAGTTGCAGGCCATCCCCTTCGACGTGGCGCGGGCGGCGGGCATCCAGCCTAAAGAGTTGTTTCGCACCATCTATGAAGTACTCCTGGGGCAGGAACGAGGACCGCGTTTCGGCTCATTTGTACGACTGGTAGGCAAGGAGCGCGTATTGGAAATGCTGGAGGAAAAAACGGTCGCGTGAGCGAGCAACAGGATCTTTTCGAGCATCTGCTGCCCAAGCCAGGACCGCGACACGTGGAGCAGTTGTGCCGGGCACAGGCCGATCTGCCGGCGCAACTCTATCTGGGAACGACGAGTTGGAGCAATGAAGATTGGGAAGGACTAGTCTATCCACAAGGCTGCGCCTCCCAGGACTACATCGAGCACTACTCTCGGGTTTTCGGAGTGGTAGAAGTGGACTCGACCTGGTACCGGATTCCCTCGCAACGCACGGTCGAGGGCTGGTTGCGCCGCACGCCCCAGCACTTCAAATTTGCCGCCAAGGTGCCCCGGATCGTCACCCATGAAAAGGGCATGGTGGACTGCGGGGCCGAGATGGAGGAATTTCTCGCCGTCATGGGGCGGTTGCGGGAGCGCCTGGGACCGCTCTTGCTGCAGTTTGAATACGTGGCCCGGGGGCGGGATGCCCGCGAATACGAATCCGGCGAAGATTTCTGCGAGCGTCTGAGCCGCTTTTTGCCTACCCTACCGACGGATGAGATCGATTTTGTCGTCGAGGTGCGCAACGGCAAGTGGGTGGGACGCAAGCTGGTGGATCTGCTGGCGCAGCATCGAGTCTGCATGGCTCTAACCAGTTATTACACTATGCCGGATATCGCCGAGGTGCGCAAAAAATTGCTGAATCCGGTAAGTGCGGGGTTCCTCTATGTGCGTTTTCTGGGGGATCGCAAGAGGATGGACGAGCGCGTGGGGCAGTTGGTCGAAGCGGGGACAAAGACGCGCCACTGGGACGAACTGGTAGTAGATCGCAGCGCCGAACTGAGGCTTTGGTCGGCGCACCTCAAAGAGCTGGCTGCCCAACATTCGGATCTGCAGATATTCGCTTTTTTCAACAACCACTATGCCGGGTACGCGCCGGGCTCCCTGGAGATTTTCGCACGGGCTTGGAAGAGTTGATAACCGTGGATAGTGGTTTGTAGAATTGGGCGCGGCGTTGTCTGGCGAAACAGTTTCGAGATGCTCTCTAAGGCAGTTGCAGCTTGGGTTTTTCGGCGTCGGGACGGTAGAGTAGAAGGGTGCGGCCGAGGATCTGGATCAGGTGGGAGCCAGTTTGCTCTGCCAGTTGCGGACCCAGTTCCTTGCGGTCCATTGGGCAGTTCTGTTCCAATTTTATTTTGATAAGTTCGCTGGTGTTGTAGGCGTCTTCAATGGAGTTTAGCAGGGCCGGCGAAATTCCCTCCTTGCCCATATAGACCATTGGCTTGAGCCGGTTGGCCAGGCTTTTGAGATAGCGTCGTTGTTTTCCCTTCAATTCTTCCATATTTGTCCTCAGCTGGTTTTGTAGTCCGCGTGGATCGCATCGGTGTGCAGGCGCTGGTGTATGGCTCTTTTCAGGTAGACCTTGAAAAACTGGCGGGTGAGTGGAATCAGGGCCGCAAAACCGATGATATCAGTGATCAGGCCAGGGGTGAGAAGGAGCAGACCGCCGGCCAGAATGAGCACTCCGTCGAAAATTTCTTCGCCCGGAAACGAGCCCGAAGCCAGCGTTTTTTGCAGGCGGCGGAAGGCCCGGACGCCCTGGGAGCGCGCCAGCGCTGCACCGACCGCACCTGTGGCCACGACCAGGGCCACGGTCGATAGTACTCCCAGATAACGCCCCACCTGGATGAGCAGGGCCAGTTCGACGACGGGCACGAGGATGAAGAGCAGGAAAAGAAGCAAGAGCATAATGGAATCAACCTGGAAAAATTGGACGTCAAAGGAATATAGACTTCCCGCAGGTCCATGTCGAGATCCCAGTAGACGAGGTCTCATCTTTAACTATATTTGACTTTCTCAGTCCCAACATTCATCTGGAGAAAAAATTAATGGGAAGCTGGCTACAAAGAGCATCCATGCCCACCCCGCGGCACGACTTGCAGACCGTGGCTGTGGACGGCAAAATCTACGCCATTTCCGGGGCCGGTTATCTCACTGTGGATGCGGTCGAGATCTACGAAGTCGGGACCGATCCCTGGACCCAGGGGCCGCCGATTCCCACCAAGAGGGGCTGGTCAGGCGCCGATCTGCTGGGCAATAAAATATACGTGGCCGGCGGCAAGACGATCCGCACGCCCGAGGAAAAGCAGAGCAGCGGTGACGATACCCACTTCGAGATTCGGGATGTACTGGAGGTGCTGGATCTGGAAAGCCAAACCTGGTCGGCACTGGAACCTCTGAGTGAGCCCCGCGCCGGGGTCTCGGTTACGGCTTGCGACGGCAAAATCTACGCCCTTGGTGGCAACAATTTCATTCATCAATTGAACGCCGTGGAAATGTACGACCCCGAGAGCGGCCACTGGGAGTTGGGTCCCGCTCTGCCGTTTAGCGTCCAGATGCCGGGTACGGCAACCGTTGATGGCAAGATTTATAGCATTGGGGGCCATAGTCAAGAAATAGAAGGTGGTTCGTTTCGTGCCGAAATGTTCGTCCTGGATCCGGCGGCGGGTAAGTGGGAGGAACTGGAGCCCATGCCTTCGGCGCGCGAGTCCATGGGGATCGCAGTCCTGGACGGCAAAATCTACGCAATGGGCGGCAAAGGTATCGATTACAGCGCAGCCACCGAGGTATACGATATCGAGGCCGGCACCTGGTCCTCGAATACGCCGCTGCCCGCCAAGTGCGCCTGGCTGGATGCCGCCGTGGTGGACGGGCGCATCTTCGCAATGGGCGGCGCTTACAAACTAAGCGAAGAAAAGCCGGTGTACAAGTGGTTTGACGAAGTCTATGAGTTTGTTTTGTAAACAGGGTTGGCCGGATTGCGAGAAAATTTCATCCTGCGCCGATAT
>CAXFTV010000053.1:0-6009 GCA_964005845.1 uncultured bacterium | reverse complement strand
GATGCCGCTGTGTCTGCGGCAGAGGTGGCAAGCCAAGCCGCGGCCAAATCAGACCTCGGGTCCATCCTCGATCCTCCATTCACTGCGGTGTGAATGGTACCAATGGAGAGTTCCCATGAGCAAGGAAGACATCTATCGCGTCGGCATGATCGGCATCGGCCGCAAGGGGCATGGCCACGCCCGCGGTTACGTAGGCAACCCCCGGACCGAAGTCGTAGCCGGCGCCGATCCCGATCCCTCGAACTTGCAGATTTTCGCGGACCACTTCCAGATTTCCGCCTATGCCAACTATCGCGACATGCTGGAAAAAGAAAATCTGGACATCGCCGCGCCGATTCTGCCGGTCAAACCTAACCCGCAGGTGGTCATCGATTGCGCCCGCGCCGGAGTCCGGGCTATCTACTGCGAAAAGCCCATGGCCGCCAGCCTCGAGGAGGCCGACCAGATGGTGGCCGAGTGCCAGCAGCGCAGCATTGTCTTTGCCTCCGGCGATGCGTACCGCAATATGCCGCAGCACTGGAAGGTAAAGGCCCTGATCGACGCCGGCGAGCTGGGTGAGGTCCAGAGCATCAACCTCTACCAGTCCACCAACGAAATCTCGGGTGGCGGCTGCCAGGGCCTCAGTGTTTTGCGGCTCTTTGCCGACGATGCCGAAGTGGACTGGGTAACGGGCTGGTGCGGCGGCGATCCGTGGGACGACGTGGACCAGAATATGGGCGGCCACCTTCGCTTTGCAAACGGCCTGGATGCCTTCATCCACAACCAGCGGACTCCCCTCGAGGGCATCGAGGTGCTCTGCAGCAAGGGGGTGTACCATAGCAACTGGTTCAGCGGTCAGGTTTGGAAGGGCGAGGCCCATTGCCCCCTGGAGAAAGTCGAGGGAGTTTTTGACGAATTCGGCAATCCCGACGATTGGATTCAGCCCAGCGGCACGCGCCAGCGTTGGGGGATCCAGTCCTTCGTCAAGGCCCTGGACGAGGGCAGTGAGCCGCGTTGCAGCGGCGCCAATATGCGCAAAGTTCTGGAGATCGGCATCGGTCTGCGAGAATCCCATCGCAACGGTTTCGCACCGGTAAAATTCCCCCTGCAGGACCGCAGTCTGAAGATCACCCCGCACCAATCTCGCTTCCTCAACAAAAAGGAGGTTTACGGAGAGGAAAAATACGACGAAATGATCCAGTCCGCCGCCGCCAAGCCCCTGGGCGGAGCCCAGGCTGAATAGCCAAGAAGCTGGATCCCACGGGCTGGCCCAGGGCGCTGCAAATCGCGGCCTGCCAGGCGTATTTGACGGAAAACCGGGATGATCAGATGGGGGCTGCCATAGTTTGTCCCACGCGTGTATTGATGCTAGGGGATTTCCCGCTGTCTTTCTACTTGAGCACCGGGGCGCTCTGCCCCGGTGCTGCCTCGATTGGCGGTGCGGGGCACAATTTGCGGAGCTGTGTGCAAAGCAGATCCAATCGCCCTCCCGGCTTTGCAAGCGTATATTGGCGGCGCGTTAGCGAAAATATAGTTCCGGTGCCGATCGCCCCCAAGCTGATGCCTGCCATAGAATTTTCTGGGTGTGGATTCATGTAGAGCTGGCGACAAAGAAGCAATGGCCGTTTTGTGCCGCAGCCCAGCAATGCAATAAATAAAGCAGCAAAACTTCAGAGGGGACTGGCTGCTCGAAGAGCGTTCCCAATAGAGTCTTAGTGCCATCCCCGACGGAGTTAGACTTCAAAAAGGAGCCCTTTCATGGAGCAAGATACTATCCGCATTTCCAGAGATCCCCTATTCGAATTTGCCCGAGAGGTCTTTTCCCGGGTGGGCATGAGTCCCGAAAACGCCACCACCGAAGCCGAGGTCCTGCTGTGGGCCAGTCAGCGCGGCGTCGACTCCCACGGCGTGCAACTCATCAGCACCTATGTCGACAACGTGGAAAAAGGCTACATGAATCCCAAACCCGATATCCAGATCATCCAGGAAACTGCCGCTACCCTATTTGTCGAAGCCGATCGTTCTTTCGGTCCCGTGGTTACCACTTTTACCATGAATCGCCTCATGGACAAAGCCCGGGAAGCCGGAATCGGCTGGGGTCTGATTCGCAACACGACGCACCAGGGCGCCATGGGGTATTATGTGGAAATGGCGGCCAAACAGAACATGGCCGGTATTGCCCTGGTCTGCAATCCGCCCAATATGGCGCCTACCGGCGCGCGTAGCGCCGGGGTCCACAACAGTCCCCTGGCCATTGCCGTACCCGCTCAGGAGCGTCCCCCCATCCTCTTTGATATGGCAACCAGCGTCGCCGCCCACGGCAAAATCGGCGTGGCCATCGACAAGGGTGTATCCATACCCGATGACTGGGCCATAGACGCGGAAGGCAATCCCACTACCGACCCTAAAAAGGCCCGTGTGCTGCTTCCCGCCGGTGGCTACAAAGGCTACGGCCTGGCCCTGATGTTCGAGTGTCTCTCCAGCGTGATGATGGGCAATCCCCTGCTGGGCCCCTGTCTGCACGACCAGGATCCGCCCCTTCCCTACACCCAGAATAGCGTGGTGGCGGCGATCGATATCGGCTCGTTCACGGACCCGGATGGGTACAGGCAAAACATCGACACTCTGGTTGCCGGTTTGAAGGGGTTGCCCACAGTGGAGGGCGTCGACGAAGTCCTGGTCCCCGGCGAGCCCGAAAACAAAGTCTACGACGACCGCACCCGCAACGGCATTCCCCTGCCGCCCGGTCTGGCGCAGAAGCTGCGCGATGTCGGGCAGCAGCTGGGTATCGCCTTGCCCGCCGGTCTCTAGGGGTTGGACAGGGCATGTGCAGGACTCGCCTTTTGACTTAGATCTTCGTAAAGTGGGGGGAATTGCCAGTGGCGAATTGAACGTGCCGCGTCCAGTTGACGGCGCCGGCGGTGAGTAATCATTCCACGCGTGCTTTGCCCGCCGTCAGCTCGCCGAGCAGCAAGCTGCGACTCGTGGCCTCGACCAGTTCGTCGATATAAACGATTCTCTCGCGCATTTCGAGCACCAAACCGGTAAGTTTCAGCGGGTAGTCGACCAGGCCGTTACCTCCCCGATGGCGCCAGTTGCAATTGCGCGGCCAGTGATAGTTGTCAAAGGGGTACTGCCCGGGAAGCGCGACAGCGAGCTGGCGCCAGCCGTCGAAATTGACGAATGTCGTGCTCTCCGTGTCATTGGTATTCCAGGCGGCCAGACCATTCTCGGCCGCGGCGCCGATGTTGGACCAGGTCTCACCTTCGGCATCGACCAGCTCGAAGGTGATCCGTGCCCAACTCGAATTACCGTCGACCCACAGGCCCAAATATTGCGGCTCCCCGCGCAAGACCTTGGGCTCGATTGCCCGCAAGCGATTGTAGAAAGAAGCCGTACTCGGGCCGGCCTGCTTGCCATCGAGCGCAACGCGCAGGACCTTGCCACGAGTTGCGTCGTCGGCGTTTTCCCACTTCAGCTTTCCGGGGTGTCGAAGCTGATCCCAGATGTGCTTTTCGAAGTCCTCATCGCGCTCTGCTTCGACTGTCCACGCATCGAGTGTCTCCATCTTGTCGACAACCTGAGCTCCGGCTGCTAATCCTGGCGGGTAATGCGCCCTGCCGCAATTCACCCGCACCACGTCGACTCCGGTGATATATACGGGGGACGAACCGATCGTCATCTCGATGACTTGCCGATGGCTTTGCATCAGGGTCTGATTTCCCATCGCGTCCCACAGCACCGCTTCGCCGTCGTCTGCCAACGCCAGCTCCACCTCGCGCTGGCCGCGGATTGTCCAGAGAGCCGTTATCCTGGAAGTGTCGGGGCGCGTGAATTCCAGGGCGTAGACGCTGGTCGAGCCGGTTTCCAGTTTCTCGGAGAACTTGGCCTGGTCGAGCACCAGGGTCATGGTGGCAAAGCTGATATAGCCCGGTTTGGGGTTGAGCTCGGGGGGGCGCCGGCACAGGCCGGACGCACCCCAGTTGGAAAAATAATAGGCGTTGCCCACGTCGTGGATAAGTGCCGGGTTGACATGCAGCGAGCCGTAGGCCAGGGCGAGCAGACAATCGCGGATATTGTAGTCGGAGGCCGTGCGCTCCGCATTGTTTCCCGGATTGGTACTGTGGTACATCCACTCGAACGAAACGGTCACGCCGCGATCGCCGTAGCCGTAGTGCTTGGCCATCTCCTTCAACCACCACAGGCTCGCAAAACCGGCGACTTCCGGCTGGCGTTCGGGCATGCGCATAAACGCCGGCGACTCCTCACCCAGATAATCGATGTACTCTGGCGGATAGCCGCGCGACAAATACTGTTCGATGGCCGGGATCGTCATATTTCCGAAGACCAGCTTTATGCGCGGTGCCACTTCGCGGACCAGCCGGCTCGCCGCCACAGCGCTTTGCCAGCGGCGCTCGAGTTCCTCTTGCGTCGCCTCGTCGAGTGGCTCGGGCCGCTGGCCCAACAAGAATGCGGGATGGGTCATGATCGGGCCGATATTCGATTCGTGGAAGACCAGTGCCTGGTCGGTATCGGGCCACTCTTCGAATTGGCGCTCGAGTGCCTCCTTGTTTACCTCGTCTACCCGGTGCGTACCGACGATGCTGCGGAACTGGATTTGCGTCAGGTCGAACTGCCGCATCGCATCGGGAGGGCCCTGCGGGAGCGTTTTGCGAATTCCGGCCTTTTGCAAGAGCGGACCGCCCTCGGCGAGCGAAGTGCCGCGGTGACCTTGGCCGAAGTACCAGGTGCCGAAGGGGGAATCGCGATGGCTGGCCCGGCGGGTGTCCGGGGGCAACAAGGCGAATGTCGTATTTCGATCCAAGAGTTGTCGCTCCTCTTCGAGGAGCCGAAATGTGACGTCGAACCAACCTCGGCGCTCTTGCGGAAGGGGGATCTCGAGCGTTTTATCGGCATTGGCGGCAAGTGTAGTCTCCACGAGTACCTGCTGTACCTGGCCGTAATAGTCGGTTACCTCGGCCGCGAGGCGAACGCTGCGGGCTGTGCCGGTAATGTTCCGCAGATAGGCCTGAAAAGCGGGCTGTTGAGGTTCGACAAAGACGTTCCCGCTTTCCTGCGATCCGATGGTCATTTGGACCGGGGACCGTTGCAGACTGAGGCCGAACACGTGCACGGCACTGGGGAGTCCCAGAGGGCGAATCCGGAAGCGGTTTGGATCCGGCTGGTGCACGGCAATCTCAAGTTCCTTGGTCAGTTCCAGGTCGAGGTGGTCGTTGTCGCGCAATTCCTGCGTGTCGCCCGATCGTAGCGGCGCGCGCACGATAAACATTTTTCCGGCAATTTTCGACCCATCGGACTTGATGAGCTGGACCTCACCCGATGCCACCGCGTTGGCATTGCCTTCTTCGTTCCAGCGCGGAACCCGCACCGAAGTATCGTATAGATACCCGTACTTATCGTGCCGCCCTAAGCGCAACGAGACCACGGGCGTCTTCTCGCTGCTGATGTCGGCGATGCAGAGAAGATATGCGGCCGAGTAGTTCTGCTTCGGGAGCCGCACTACGGGCACCTGGGGGTCGCCCGCGTCTTGCGGGGCGTAGTGGCTGTAAAAACCCTGCGGATCTTCGTCGACCTCGGGCCACTTTGCCAGCCCCACGTCCAAATGGTCGCCATTGCTGCGATTGCCGATGTGGAAAGGAATGCCTCCGACGCTCACCAGCGATTGCTCCGGGGGCAACGAGTCCTTATCGATCCGGTGCCCATCGCCCAAACCCGCGGTCAGGGCATTGCCGTGATACAGCGATGCCAGATCGACCAGGATGAACTCTTCGCTTGCGGGAGCCAATTGCCACCAGCTAGACCCTGCTGCAGCTGGAAGGAGCAGGGCGCAACAAAGGCACAACGAGATTTGCGAGTGAATTCTTCGGGTCATGGCAGGACCTCAAAAGTTGATTTCATAGCTGTCTATGGCATGGAAGCAGCGCTGTTCAAAGGGTTCCTTCTCCCTTTAACGCAATATCTTTGCTGCCCCCTTGCCAGCGTATAGTGATGGTCAAAGGCACTGAACTG
>CAXFTV010000052.1:0-3565 GCA_964005845.1 uncultured bacterium | reverse complement strand
GCCCCGACCCTGGCCGACGACTGGCCGCAGTGGCGCGGCCCCACCGCGGACGGCGTCTGGCACGAAACCAACATCGTCGACCGTCTGCCGGCCGCGCCGATCCCGCGGCGCTGGAGCGCGCCGATCTCCAGCGGCTACAGCGGCCCCACCGTGGTCGACGGCCGCGTTTTTGTCACCGACCGCGTCGTCAAACCCAAACAGATTGAACGCGTTCTCTGTTTTGCCTGGGACAGCGGCAAATTGCTGTGGTCGCATCAGTACGAAAGTCCCTATCGCAACGTTTCCTTCCCGGCCGGTCCGCGCGCCTGCGTGGTCGTCCACGAGGGCCTGGCCTACGCCCTGGGTACCATGGGCCACTTCTACTGCCTCGAGGCCGCCAGCGGCCAGGTGCGCTGGCACAAGAACTTCGACGACCTCTATCAGATCCGCATGCCCGTCTGGGGCATTTCAGCCTCGCCGGTGATATACGAAGACCTGGTGATCGTGCAGATCAGCGGTTCGGACAACGCCTGCCTGGTGGCTCTGGACCGCCGCAACGGCACCGAAAAGTGGCGCGCCCTGGGCGACGAAGCCAGCTACTCGACCCCCATCATTGTCGAGCAGGCCGGACGACCGCTGCTGGTGTGCTGGACGGCGGAAAACGTGGTGGGGCTGGATCCGCGCTCGGGGCAGGTCTACTGGAAGTACCCCCTCGAGCCACTGGCCGGAGCAAAGATGGCGGTCGCCAGTCCGGTTTTCGACGCCGGCCGCCTCTTCGTCAGCAGCTTTTTCGACGGCGCCCTGATGTTGCGCCTGCCGGGCGACCGCCTCGAAGCCGAAAAACTCTGGCGTCGCCACGGGCCCTCGGAGCAGCAGACCGATGCGCTCCACTCGGCGATCTCGACGCCGGTTTTGCAGGGGGGGTATATTTATGGTATGGGCAGCTACGGCGAGTTGCGCTGCCTCGAGGCCGCCAGCGGCGATCGGGTGTGGGAAAATCTGGAGATCGTGCCCCGGGCCCGCTGGGGCACGGCCCACTTCGTGCGCAATGGGGACCGCTACTGGATTTTCAACGAGCGCGGCGAATTGCTGATCGCCAGCCTGTCCCCGCAGGGTCCCCTCATTCACAGCCGCGCCCATTTGATCGATCCAACCCTGGACCAGCTCAACCAGCGGGGCGGCGTCACCTGGTCCCACCCGGCCTTTGCCTATGGCCACGTCTTTGCGCGCAATGACCAGGAACTGGTCTGCGCCAGCCTCGTCAAAGAGTAGGGCCTTGCTTGCTTTCTATGCGCCTCGGGTTTTTAATCGAACAGGTGATTCGCGCTGCAAAATTTCGCTTATCGATGCTCTAAGACACGCTGTGGCGAGCAATTGATCTTTCAATGAGGAGGACGTACTTTGCCATGATCCAAACAGTTGTTTCCCTGCGCCCCTGGCCTATTCTCCTGGCCCTCTTGCTGGCTGCGGCCCTGACCGGCTGCGGCGATGACGAGGTCGGCGCCGGCACGGTCAGCGTGCGCCTGGAGCACCGCGTCGACGCCGACGAGTTGAGCTTCGATCAGGTCCTCTACACCAATGCCGCTGGCAATCGCTACAGCGTGTCCAAACTGGAATACATTCTCACCGGCATAACGCTCGAAAGTGCGGATGGCGGCCTTTTTGAACTGGCTGGACAGCACCACTGCAACGCCGCCGCCAAGGGCACCAGGCGCGTGGTCAACAGGAGTGTGCCCGCGGCAACCTATAGCGCTCTGCGCTTTACTTTCGGCGTCGAAGGCAACACCCCGGGGACGCTGCCGAACCAGGCGCATTTCGACAATATGGCCTGGCCCGCGGCCATGGGCGGCGGCGGCTATCACTACATGAAGCTCGAGGGCATGTATGAGGACGGGGGCGACGAGGGCGGTTTTGCCGTGCACACCGGCCCGGCGGGCGGCGCCGATTTCACCTTTGACGTTTCATTGCCGCTCGTCCTCACCGTGGCGCAGGACGCCTGGGAAATCCAGGTGGTCATGAACCTCGGCGAATGGTTCGCCAATCCCAATCTCTACAACTTCGTCGGCCTGGGCGGCATCATGGGCAATGCCGATTTACAGGGCCAGCTCCAGGCCAATGGCGCAACGGTCTTTGCGCTGGGAAGCGTGGGGCATCTGGATCTGGACGAGTTGGACCACGACGACCACGGCGAAGGGGATCACGAGGAGGAGGGTGACGACCACAGCGAACATGCGGAGGGGTGATGTCGTCGGCAGCCGGAATCAGTATCCGCGTCAAACGGCGGGCGTCCGAACGAAGTTTGCGCCTGGCGCGTAGGGTCCAGAGCATCCCTCCCCGGCTTCTCCACCTATATGAGATGCAGGCCCTGCTCCCGCATGGACTTTAAAGGCGCATGCATATAGTATTCCGCCAAATATTGGCAATGATTTACCGGCTCAACCTGGTTTTTCTGCTCAGCGCTTTTCTCGGCGGCTGCGGCGGCAAGGAAGGGGCGAATGGGCCGCGAGAATGGCCCGCGCCAACGCCTTACCCGTTCGAGATTCCGGCGGGATTCCCCCAGCTCGAGATTCCGGCGGACAACCCGCTGACGGTAGAGGGAGTGGATCTGGGCAAAAGGTTGTTCTTCGATCCGATTCTGTCTGCCGATGGCACTATTGCCTGCGCCAGCTGCCACGTGCCCGAGGTGTCTTTCGCGGATCCGGAGCGCTTCAGCACCGGCGTGGCCGGGTCGACCGCGAGAAACGCCATGCCGGTGCTGAATGCCGCCTGGATGCCGACCCTGTTCTGGGATGGGCGCGCTGCCAGCCTGGAAGATCAGGCCCTGCAGCCGGTCGAAGATCCGCTCGAAATGGGTGAAAAATGGCCGCGCGTGATAAAAAAACTGGAACGCCATTCCGAATACCCCGAGTTGTTCGCCCGCGCCTTTGGCGCGCTGCCGCTGAGCGCCGCTCTGGTGACAAAGGCCATCGCCCAGTTCGAGCGCACGCTCATCTCGCACAATTCCAGGTACGACCGCGTGGTAGCTGGCCTGGAAGAGTTCACGCCTCGGGAACAGTACGGGTTTGAACTTTTCAACAACGAGCGCGGCGATTGTTTTCACTGCCACGGTGGGGTGCTCTTCACCGACAACGATTTCCACAATAACGGTCTCGATGCGGTGCCGGCCGACTCGGGCCGGGCGGCCATCAGTGGGCTGGCGGCCGACCTGGGCAAGTTCAAGTCGCCCTCTCTGCGCAATGTCGAGTACACTGCTCCCTATATGCACGATGGTCGCTTCAACTCCCTGGAAGAGGTCCTGGACTTCTACAACAGCGGCATCGTGCGCGGGGCCACGGTCGATCCGCTGCTGAATCTGGTCGCCCGGGACCGCCGCCGCAATCCTTTGACCCAGGAAGAACGGGAAGCCTTGATCGCCTTTCTGAAAACCTTGTCGGATGAAGATTTTATGCGCTTTACGCCGCCTTGAAGTGCATTGGCGGGCGGGCCGGGGTTATCTGCGGCAGTTTGGGACTTCGGGGGTTTTTTTTTCCTCAATAGACGGACCGCCCCCGGGGTCCGTGCCTCTGGTCTTTTGCGCCGCCCGGAG
>CAXFTV010000051.1:0-6534 GCA_964005845.1 uncultured bacterium | reverse complement strand
GGCATATATTGTGCACGGCGACGCGAGATTCTTTTTGGGGGGTTGTCCCATGTCTAGAGAGATCAGGCATCGCCGTCGTAAAACCGGTTTGAAAACCTATGTTCTGATTTCCGCGGTTTGTTGTTTAGCCGCTCTGGGGGTGCACGTCAGATGTCAAGGAGACAGTGGGTGGGTGTGGTCGAGGGGGCAATGCTCAAGGCGGTAGATGCCGCAACCAAGGAGGAAATTGAAAAAGCGCCGCGGAAATAGAATAAGATCCGGTCTGCTCTCAGCTGTTTAGTCGGTTCTGGCCAGGCGCTTCAGATAGGCTTCCCACTCCAGGGGCAGCATGTACTGCTTCTGACTATTGCACTGCTTACAGCAAGGCACCACGTTGGATTTGCTGCTCCTGCCGCCGCGGACAATGGGGACGACGTGGTCCATAGTCAGGTCCCCAGGGTGAAATGAGCTTTCGCAGTAATGGCAACGGCCAGAGGCCAGCCGGTTTTTCCACCATTGGGAGCGCCGCAATTCTTTGGCCCTGCGTTTTTCGCGGGTGACCTCTTCGGCAGAAATTGCAGTAAAGTAGGACTCTTCCATAGCCATTAAGGCTAATGCTTTAGCCTGGATTCTGCAAGTTTGGCTTGTCAAATCGCGTTGTTTCCGCGCCGCATAGAAGCATTTTTATGGTTTCAACTTGACCGCATATCGTCCAGTCATTACACTAGCCTGACTCTTTCAAATGATTTTTTGCCGCTGAAGTTCTGGAGCGAGCGGGCCCATCGAACCCTCCCTTCTGGAAAGCAACGCATGGCAGTACCCCCAAGTATTCCGCTTTTTCCCCTGAACCTCGTCGTCTTTCCGGGCGAGAGGCGCCCATTGCACATTTTTGAAGAGCGTTACAAGTCCATGATTGCGCATTGTCAGGAAAGCGAGGACTCCTCTTTTGGTATCTCGCTGATTCAGGACGGCGAACTTGCCAATGTGGGTTGCAGCGTAGAACTCGTGCAGATTCTGCATAAATACCCGGATGGCAGACTCGACATTATCACCAGGGGGTGGCAGCGCTACAGAGTCATAAAGTTCTATCAGGATCAACCCTATCTCAGGGCTGAGGTAGAATTTTTCGACGACCGCGAAGCATCCGCTCGTCCCGGCCTTTTCGCAGAGGCTGTGGAGCGCTGGCAGGAGGTGCTTTCACTGCTGGGAGGGCAGGGGGAGGTCGGCGACCACGAAGGGCCGCCGACCAATTCCTTCGAATTGGCACAGCGGGTTGGGTTGGAATTGCCCGTAAAACAAAAGCTACTCGAAATGGGCAGCGAAGATCAGCGCCTGGAGGAATTGGTCAAATACTTTGACCAGATTGTTGAGCACTACCAGAGAGACTTAAAACGGACGCGCTCGAATGGCCATCCGAAAGAGTTATAAGTTTCTGGCGGCGCATTCGCCTGTTTTCTAACCAGTCGATTGCCCTTTGCCGGGCCGAATTCGCGCCAGCCGCATGGCGTTGCCAGTTACCGCCAGCGATGTCCCCATATCGCCCACCAGGACGGCCATAATCAAGGTTACCAGACCTGGGAAAACACCCGCTATAAGTGAAAACTTTACCAGTACTGAAGCCCAGACATTTTGGCGGATGATGCGCCGGGAAGAGCGCGAGAGCTCTAACAGGTAGGGGAGTTTGGCCAGGTCGTCGCCCATCAGAGCGACATCGGCGGTTTCCAGTGCCGCATCGGCTCCGGCTGCGCCCATGGCAATCCCGACCGATGCAGCGGCCAGAGCGGGCGCATCGTTGACGCCATCGCCGACCATGGCTATCTCGCCGTATTGGCTTTTCAATTTTCCAACTGCCTCGACTTTGTCCCGCGGCAGTAAGTCGGCCCGCCACTCGTCCACTCCCAGCTCTGCGGCCATGGCGCGCGCCACTTCCCGGTTGTCGCCGGTCAGCATGACCACTCGCTCGATGCCCTGCCGGCGCAGCGCCGCAATGGCTTTGCCGGCGTCCTGGCGGGCGGTGTCGGCGACCGCCAGGACGCCGAGGAGCTGTGCATCCGTTCCCACCAGGATAGCGGTCTTTCCCTCCCGCCTCAGGCGCTCTGCAGGCTCAGGGGCCGCGTCGGCAAATAACTCTGGTCGGCCCACCAGGTAGGTAGTGCCGTCGATGCGACCCCGGACCCCTTCTCCAGTGAGGGATTCAAAATCCTCGACTCGGGGCCGCTCGAGGCCAGCGGCGCGCTCGACAATGGCACCGGCAATGGGATGTTGCGAACGCTGCTCGAGGGCGGCGGCAATAGCGAGGATTTTTCGTTCGGGACAGCCATTGAGCGGTAGCACATCGGTTACTCTAGGGTGTCCCTGGGTAAGGGTACCGGTTTTGTCAAAAGCCACGGCGCGTACTTTGGCCAGGGCTTCGAGGTAGTTGCCGCCTTTGATCAGGACGCCGTTGCGGGCGGCGCTGGTTATGCTGCTGACCACCGCTACCGGCGTGGAAATGACCAGGGCACAGGGACAGGCGATGACCAGCAGAGTCAGGCCGCGGACAAACCAGGTCTCGAAGGATTCCTCGAAGGCGAACGGGGGTAGCAGTATGACCGCGAGCGCCAGGAGGGTGATCGCGGGTGTGTAGTAGCGCGCAAATTTGCGCACGAATTGCTCGCTGGGAGCCCGGTGTGCTTCCGCTTCTTCGACCATCTTGAGGATTCGGCTCAGGGTACTTTCGGACGCCAGGCGTAGCGCCTTGAGCTCGAGGTAGCCCTCCTGGTTGATCGTGCCGGCAAAAACCTCTTCACCGACGGTTCGGGCAATCGGTATGGACTCTCCGGTGATGGTAGACTGGTCCACGCTCGAAGCCCCTTCGACGATCGCTCCGTCGACGGGAATTTTTTCTCCCGGACGCACCAAGACCAGCTCGTGGCGTTGCACTTCCTCTACCATAACGGTCATTTCGCGTCCGTTGCGCAGAATTGTGGCAGTATCGGGTGCCAGCGCCATCAGGGCGCGCAGGGAACTGCGGGCCCTTTCGGTGGCATAGTCTTCGAGCAGTTCGGCAGAGGAAAAGAGGAAGGCGATGGCTGCGGCCTCGGTGTACTCGCCAATGGCCACGGCGCCGCCGATGGCTGCCGTCATCAGGAAGTCCATATCGAGGGAGAGAGTCCAGAGCGCGCGAATGCCCTTGGGGAAGAAGTTAAAACCGCCCAGTAGAGCAGCCGTCAGCAGGAGCAGGTCGGACGTTCCCAGATGGCCACGCCAGAAGTAGGTATGTCCCTGTTCCGGCCTGATCAGGTCGAGTGCCAGTCCGGCGAAAAAGAACAGTCCCGACAGGATGGTCAGCAGCTTCTCGCGATTTTTCCAGAAGGTTTCAGATGCGCTGCCCGGGGCCGCATGAACTGCTCCATGGATATCCATTGCAGTTTCCGCTTCACCGATCTTGTGGGGATCATAGCCGGCTTTGCGGATGGCGCTTGCAATGCTTGCTTCATCAACGCTGTGCGGGTAGTAGTAAACCGTCACTTTTTGCGTCATTACACTGGTCGTAATCTCGTCCACGCCCTCTATCGCACTAAGGGACCGCTCTATGCTGGCGGCGCATCCAGCACATTCCATATCCGGCACGCTAAATTGAGACGATGAGGTTCTTTCTCGGACTGCCATTGCAATCCTCCTCTCATTCATGCATGTGCTTGAGACCGGCCTCAAAAAGCTGGTGCACGTGATGGTCGTCCAGGGAATAATAGGCAAGTTTGCCCTCGCGGCGATACCTGACCAGGCGCATACTGCGCAGGAGGCGAAGCTGGTGGCTCACTGCCGACTCGGTGCAGCCCAGCAGGGCGGCCAGATCGCAGACGCACAATTCGCTACTGGAAAGGGCGTGGATGATTTTCAGCCGGGTGGGATGGCTCAGAACCTTGAAGGTTTCGGCCAGGGCGTTCAGAATCCCGGTATCGGGCATGGCTCGTCCGGCCTGGAGAACCTTTTCCCGGTCGACGATGGTGTGGGCTTCGCACAGATCCAGGGTTGTACTGTCCAGCAGATTGGTCATAAAGGAATCTCTCCGGATTACAACTGAATGATTATTCAAATGAACATATGATAAAATATTTTAGCTGGGATATCAAGTCCCCTGAAACTTGACATCCGGATGGGGTGATTTATACTTTAGCCGAGGTTGAAATCTGGCCGAATCCACCCGGCAAATGGGGCGAGCAGGCAATATTTCAGAGGAAGCGGGCAGCGTGATCAGTCAGGCCATGCAGGATTATTTGAAGACCATCTACAAATTGCAAAATGAGCGTGCCGACGTGGTCGTGGTAAGTAATTCTCTGATTGCCGAAAGCATGCGAATCGCGGCCCCCTCTGCTACCAGCATGATCAAAAAGCTGGCCGAGATACACCTGGTCGAGTATACCCCTTACCGCGGGGTGAGCCTTAGCGAAGCCGGTGAAAAGATCGCCCTGGAGATCATCCGCCACCACCGGCTCCTGGAACTTTACCTGGCCGAAGCTCTGGGCTACTCGTGGGACGAAGTGGATGCCGAGGCCGAAAAGTTGGAGCACGTCATATCCGAGGAGTTCGAGGATCGCATCGACGAGATTCTGGGTTTTCCAACTATCGATCCGCACGGTGCCCCGATTCCCAGCCGCAGGGGCGATATTTACAAGCGGACTTCTTTGCCCTTATCCCAGTTGCGGGTGGGGCAGTGCGCCATTGTCCAGGAGGTTAGCGACCAGAGTCCAGAACTGTTGCGTTATGTGGAGGATCTTGGGCTAAAGCTGGGAACCCGCATGGAAGTCCAGGAGAGGGCCCCTTTCAATGGTCCCTTGCTACTGAGGGTCGATGCGGAAAAGCAGTATTCCATGGGGCTGGAGTTGGCCAGTCAGATTTTTGTGGCTATAGTAGAGTAGTGATCTCCGGCATTAGACCGGATCTGCAAAAGGGGCCGAACGGGGTTTGTATTTCTGGCGTCTCGTTATACCCGGGGGGCGGTTCCGTCTTCCACCTCCAGCCCGCGACCTGCCTAAAAGGATCCGGAGCAGGCACCTCTGCCCCATTCATCCTCCCGCTCGGTCTCGTGCGCTCGTATAGCTGCATTATTTTGCGCAGGGTGTCGTCGGATGCAAGCGAAGCGTACTTGCTCCATCATTCCAGTTCGGCAAGCGAAGTGACGCGGTTCTTTGGGTCTTGTCGTAGATGTCGAATAAGCAAATCCAGGCCGGTGCCTCTAAAAGAAGACGCCGGAATTTCGTGGCGGCGCAGCGTTCCGAGAGAAGGGCAACAGGTGCGCGCGCGAGTTCCCAATTCGGCACTTGGATAGAGTCGAGCAGTGCTCTTTTGTCGGCTCCTGTCTAGGCTGGGAGGAAGCTCTTCTTTGTTGATTGCCACAGGGGCAGTTTAAAGGCAAATTAACGATTTGTGCTGCACTGGTTAATCTCAGCATATGTCTTTTCTATGACCACAGTTAACAGGGAGTGAATTTATGATCGGGCTGGCGACGATGAGCAGCGTGTGTCCGGACTGGACGCTGGACGAAATAATTGCGGCAATGAAACGCCATGGCTACCAGGGTCTGGAGCCGCGGGTGGAATGGAATCACGCCTGTGGCATCGAGGCAGAGTTGACGGCTGCTGGTCGCCGGGAGGTGGCGCAGCGCCTGGCGGACGAGGGGCTGGAAATATGCTGCATTGCCACCGGGGTGCGCATGGCGGCAGCAGATCCTCTCGAGCGCGCCCGTCACGTTGAAGATCTCAGGCGCTATATCGATCTGGCCGGGGATCTGGGGTGTTCTCTGGTCCGCACTTTCGGCGGGCAGCGTTCCAGAGAGGTCGAACTGCAGGCGGTGGTGGACTACGTGGCCGCGGGGTATGAGGCGGTGATGGACCAGGCCGCGGGGCGCGGGGTGACGGTGTTGCTTGAGACGCATGACGACTGGTCTTGCGCGGCGCCGGTGCGGGCAGTGGTGGAGCAGGTGGACCATGCCCGCCTGGGAGTGTTGTGGGACTTTATGCACCCCCAGCGGATGATGGAGAAAGCAGCCCACACATTCCAGGCCATCGGCTCCTTTACGCGCCATCTGCACGGCCACGATGGTCACTACGTGGATGGCAAGATAAAGGTAGGGCCGCTGGGTGCAGGTGTTTTCGATCACGCTACGCCTTTGCGGTTGTTAGGGGAGGCCGGTTTTAATGGCTATTTTTCAATCGAGGTAATCCACCAAAAAGGGAGTTCGCACGACGCCGATGGCGTTCTGGGGCAGTACGCCGAACAGTTCAGGAGAATGATTGCCGGGGATTGAAGTTGGCGCCAGCGGCGATTCGACCTGTGCCCGCTGCTCAGCGAGCAGCGGACGCAAAGCGCAGGTCCGAAGACACGCTCGGTGCGGCGTTGACCAGCGGATCGACGCCGCGCAGCATCATGCCCTGGCCGCGCGAGAGGTGTACGGCGGCCAGGGGCAAATCGACGGGGTCGCGCAACTGGACCAGCAGGGTGGTGCGGGCCTCTCCACTGGTGTTGAGAGTCGAACCGTGGATGGTGAGGTAGCTGAAGAAGAGTACGTCTCCG
>CAXFTV010000050.1:0-3853 GCA_964005845.1 uncultured bacterium | reverse complement strand
TTCAAGCCCTCGGCGCACCAGCTGCCCCGGTAGGTGAAGACGATTCCGTCGCTCATCTCGAACACGCAAACGGCCGACGCATCGCGGTCATACCAGGAACCCCTGGGATTCCACTCGCGGCAATAAACCGACACCGGATCGGCCCCGGTCAGCAAGCGGGCCTGGTCGAATGTGTGAATGGCCATGTCCAGGAGCAGCACGTGCTCCATGTGGTCTCGAAAGCCCCCGAAATGAGCGCCAATATAAAAATCGCAGTTTATAGTGGTAATCTCGCCGATCGTTCCCTTGGCCAAAAGCCGCGCCAGGCGGCGGATCGCGGGCGTATAGCGGCGGTTCTGAATCACCGCGTAAATTCTGTCTGCTTTCTCGGCAGCTCGTATTGCTCGCCGCGCCTTGGCCATCGAGTCGGCCAGCGGCTTCTCACCGAGTACATGGGAGCCGTGGCGCAACGCGGTACAGGCTACCTCGGTGTGCGCCGCCGGCACGGTGACATCGAAGACCACGCCGGGGTCTACCTTTTTGAGCATCGCCTTCAAATCATCGCCGACCAGCGTTTTATCAAGCTCAAACTCTTCGGCCAGCGTCCGTGCGTTGCCCTTGTCGATATCCACCAAACCGACGATGTCGACATCGTCGCGCTCGCTACAGGCATTCAGCCAAGCACGGCTCATGCCGCCGCAGCCGACCAGTACTGCCCTGGTTGATTCCGCCATCATTCGCCCTCCTTATGCGTATGGATCGGTGCATCTGGCTATCCTGTATAAAAGAAAAGCCATTAGGAACCGCTTGAAAAATTGTTGCAATGGGCGCATATAATTGTTTTTACAGATAGAACAGAATAAAAAATATCCGCCAAGAGATGGGGTAAATATACGAGCTATGTATTTACCTTCACAATATTCCCACTACTTCCAACCTTTTAACCGCTTAGACTGGACGTATGCATAAGCTATAAATCGCGCACGGTTTTTCGCTGCCTGGGCATTGCCTGATAAGAGCTTATCTTCTTGCCCAGAAACCCGGGCGGAAACCAGTGGAAACACTTTGCGAGGTCCCCCGGTTTGCCGACTATGTCCTGACGCATCTCGCACTGTCCACCGCGGTCGCAACCCCCTTCAGGCCGTGCATGCCTTTGAAGAGCGCATTGCTTAGATCCCCCTGCGCCATTATGCTTATGGCGCAGACCACACCATTGAACCAGGTGGGGACCCTAGGTGCGACTACCCCGCCTTTCTCGACGCCCTTCAGCAGGTCGGTTTCAACGGCTGGACCGTTTTGCGCCCCGGCAATACCGACTGCAGCGTTGAAAAAAATGCGGCTTAATCGCCAATACTTAAAAACCATTGAGGACTGATCATGGACAGACTTAAAGTAGGCATTTTGGGGCTCGGCCGCGGCTTTACGCACTTCAAAAACTTCCTCGCCGTCGAAGAAGCCGAAGTTATTGGTGCATGCGATCGCTTTCCCCGCTTGCGCCAGCGCGCCCAGGACCACATTGCATCAATGGACGCATCACCTCGGATCCTAGAAGAATTTGACGAACTGCTCGACCTCGAGCCCGACGCAATTGTCGTAGCCACCAACGGCAAATTACAGGTCGAACACGGTTGCCAGGCCCTCGAGGCCGGATGTCATGTATTGTCCGAAGTCCCGGGCGCCTACACCCAGGAAGAATGCATGCGCTTGCGCGAAATCGTAGAATACACGGGCAAAACCTACATGCTGGGCGAGAACACCTGTTACTGGGACTTCTTCAGATACTTTCGCAAATGGGTTGCCGAAGATCGCTTTGGCCCCATCTCCATTGCCGAGGGCGAATACATCCACCACTTACCCGCCACGCTCTTCCGCCCGGACAGCACGCGCTACACGCCCACCCGAGCCAGAGCCGAAGGGCATACCGACGTCGCACCCATCTGGCGTGCCGATCAGCCTCCCATACAATACCTCACGCACGACCTGGGTCCACTGCTCGAAGTCATGGAC
Organism: uncultured bacterium; assembly: GCA_964005845.1. Classification (GTDB taxonomy): domain Bacteria; phylum Latescibacterota; class UBA2968; order UBA8231; family UBA8231; genus CAXFTV01. Next base: position 1,867 of record CAXFTV010000050.1, on the reverse strand, counting down.
GACCGCTGCGTCTCGGTCTCGTGCCGCAGCGCGCCTTTCCGCAGCCCGGACGCACCCCTCCGATCCGATGGTCAAATCGCGGTCTTTCAAACCGCCAAGGGTGCGCTCATAAAAATCATGGTAACCCTCAATACTCAGCGCCCATCCGAACACCGCTACCGCATCTTTGGCGTAGAGGGCGGAGCCGAATGGTTCAGCTACGAAAAAGCCGCGCGGCGTTTTTCTCGGGGAGCCGATCACCGCAGTGGTTGGGAAGTCATCCCCATAGGCCTGGGTGCTCGCGGCGACGACACCTCGGCAGGCCATGGCGGCGCCGATTTGAAACTCGCCCGCCATTTCACCCAAGCGATCCTCAACGGTGCTCCGGCGCCCATTGATGTCTATCGCGCCATCGAATATTGTCTACCGGGCATTTTGGCAAATAAATCGGCCGAACTGGGTGGCGCCCCCGTTCCCATTCCCGATTTTCGCCTCACTCCCTTTGAACACACCACTTTCTGGGATGCCCTCGGAGTGCCAGAAATCGATCCAGAAGGAGCGCCCTACCAACCCCTTGCCTGAGGCATGCGGCACGCTGACAGTGCCTTTCTCTACTGCAATACCTGAGCACTTGGTAAACGACCAGGCAAATAGTATATATTAGATTCATCAGGTGCTAGCGGATGAATTATATTCAGGCGCCCCTTCAGCAAAACCAAGCACGGCGTACTCTACAACCTTGAAGCGAGGAGATACTATGTCATCGGATGCGGTGCAATACGAGGGGAATTGCCTCTGTGGCCAGGTCAAAATTCAGGTGGAGGGACCACCCCTCAGGGGCGGATATTGCCACTGTGAAAACTGCCGCACATGGCATGCAGCGCCGCTCAATGCCTGGGCGGTCTGGCCCAACGAGGCCGTGCGCATCGAGCAGGGCGAAGAGCTGATTGCAAATTATCAGAGCCGGCGCAGCAACCGGCAATGGTGTCGCCACTGTGGATCGGGCTTGATGAACCGTCTGGCCAACGAGCAGACCGTAGTGTACGCCATGGTGCTGGCCGCATCGGGCTACGCCCACCAGGCCAGCTACCACATTCACTGCGCTGAAGCCGTATTGGATCTGCAGGATGGAATTCCCAAGTACATGGGCTGGCCGAATTCCGAGCCCATGGAGGAACCGCCGCAGACGCGGATGCGGCCATAAGCCATCTCTCGCCCAAAGGGCGCGCCTGGCAGCGCGAAGTTTTAAAAGTGCGTCTACAGGCATGCCGGGGGCGAAAAGCCCCCTGAGGTTCCCTGTAATGTCCAAGGTGTGCCGCTGCCCCTCGGACATCAAGCAAAGGTCAGCACCGACCCATTAACCGACTGGAGAGACTCGATATGAAAGAGACCCCCATCTATATCCCCGCCCACGACTGGGATGCCGTCGAGACCTTGCCACAGGATTGGGGCAGCCCCCCCGCCGGCTGGCGTTTCGCCAAGCGCTTGCTGCTGCAGAACAGCACAGACCTACCGCGACGAGCCGAGCCGGTCGAAACCGACGTCGACTTCCACGCCCGGCACGTCACCGACCTGGCGCGCGAGCTGCGCCTCGCCCGGGTCGGCGATGCCGGCATCGAGATCGTACCGGCGCAGATCCACCCCATCGGCCGCGAGGATGATATCCTTCGCACCCGTCTGTTCTTCCTCGCCGACGTGGCTGCCAACGGCAAGGCGACCTATCTCGTCCTCTATGGCAACCCCGATGCGCCCGAACCCGAGTACGAGACCGACCTCGTAGTTTCCGGCGAAGGTTACGCTCTCGAAGTGGAGAATGCCCACTACCGGGCCGTGATGGCAAAGATGAACGGGAACTGGAAAAACCACTACTCGAAGCGGGGCCCGGCGG
>CAXFTV010000049.1:0-3609 GCA_964005845.1 uncultured bacterium | reverse complement strand
AGGGATCGGTGGCATCGCCCAAGTTGCCATTGTGGGTCTGGTTGTAGGCCGCGTCGTGGGCCCAGAAGTCCAGGTTGTCGCGCCCGTGCAGGCCATCGGCTAATGCGCCTTCCGGATAACCGGCGTCTCGATAGAGCCCGTCGGCGCAGATCAGGTCCACGGCTTTGCGGCGTTCGTCGATATTGGTCTGCGCCTGCGAGCGCACGTGCCATACCAGTAAACCTTCTGCCGGAACCGAGCGCCGGTAAAACGAACTGGCGCGGCTGCGCTGCTCCAGCAGCAGGTACTCCTCGTCGAGCCAGGCGCGCCCCCCGTCCTGGATGCGCAACGGGATTCGGTAGACCAGACCACCCTGCAGCAGGTCCTCTACCACCAGTCCCACAGTGTCGCGATTGGCTTCCACCAGGCGATCGTTGTCGCGCCCAATCCAGCCCAACTGCTCCAGACTCCAGGCGCAAAACGCCACTGGCCCATCGTCGCCGTTCCACCCATGTGCGCCCCATCCCATCAACCCCCAGTGCCCGATCCCGGCGCTGTCTTCGGCCGGATTATCGTAGCCCAGGTCGTAGAGGTCGGGCAGCCCCAGACTATGGCCGAATTCGTGGGCCATGCTGCCCACGGTCTGGGCAAAACTGCCCTCGCGCTGAATCGCGCCGTGGTCGGTTGTGCCGTTGACGTATATGGGGGTGCCGTCGGGCCGGCGGTCGGCCGCTGCGTACAGGGCAAAACCCAGGTTGCCCTTGCCGGTGGCCCCCCCGCGCAGAAACCCGTGCGGCGTGGATCGCACATTGACGAAGATATAATCTACCACTCCATCGTCGTCGCCGGAGTTGGGTACCCCATCGGGACCGTCGTTGTCGAAAAGTCCGAAGTCTACACCCCGGTCTACCTGCGCGAGGATTTCCTGCACGAATTGGCCGTACAGGCCGTCTCTGCCCGGCTCCTGGATCTGGTACGCTGCCGCCGGCTGCTGTGAGCTGTAACGCTGCGGCAGCACCGTGCCCGTCGCAGTGAACTGTCCCCCGGACATGGTGCGGTAAAAGTGGGCAAAGCTGCCCGGAAGGTCCGCTTTGAAGAGATCGTCCGCAAATTCCGGAATGTTTGAGCCCGACGCCTCTTCATCGGCGAATCGGGCAAAGATTACCAGGGCGTGGACGGGCTCTGTAGAGGAGCGCTTTTCTTCCCGGCCGCCTGCGAGTTTGGCGGCCGAGCCGGGGGCGATGTGCGACGGCATATGGCCGGCGCAGGAGAACCGCTCGGCGCGCAACTCCGGAAGGGCGCAAAGCACGAGCGGGAGAGCGAAAAAAAATAGGGAGGACATGAGTGCAGAACGTTTGTTCACGATTGCAGCTTCAGCCTTTATTTAGGGGAATTGCGCCTAGTTTTGGTCCCACTCTGTGCGCAGCCGACCGATATCTTGATCACACTAAGGACAAGGTCGGAGATTCGCGCCTCTTGGCCGAAGTCACGCTCGGTCGATAGCTGCCAACTCTTCCTTCCATAGCGCGACGGCGCGTTCGAAAACATCGGGGGATAGAGCAGGTGCCTCAATGGCCGCGACTATTTCGTCCACCTGCTCTGCAGTGCTCATTCCGGTGATCAGACTGCCCATGACCGGCGTCGACAACAGTGCCCGCAATGCAAAGCTGGTCATCGACGGGCCGATCTCCGCGCCGAAAAATTCCACGATCCGCTGCCGTTTTGCGTACTCCTTCTCGTAGAATTCGCTGCTGCGCCGATCGCCACTGGCCGCGGGACGGTATTGATGCCGGTCCGTCAGCATGCCGCCCTGCAGCGGGCTGAACCCGAGCAGCCCCATGTTTCTCTGTTCCAGTTCTGCATGGAGGGCGCCGAAGTCCAGGCGAGCGAGGTTGCACACACTGATCATGCCGGAGAAATGTCCCGAGTCGATGACTTCGATTTTGCATGAGGCGTTGGGGAAAACCATCAAATACCCCGCCTTGCCCTCGTCTCGCAGTCGTTGGAACGTGGAGACCATTTCATCGATCACGGAGCGGAATAGTTCAAGGGGGTCTAGGTCGGTGCCGGGGGCAACCCGCCACTGGTATTGCAGGATGTCTATGCGATCCGTGCGCAGGGCGACCAGATGGTCTTCCACGCGCTGGCGGAATTTCTCCGGATAGAATCTGTTTTCATCCTCATCTTCGGGGAAAATCATCTTGATGGCATGGGTCAGCTGCCCCGCTTGTGGCCACTTGTCCAGAACTTCCGCCAACACCGGCCAGGTGCCGTATTCCTTGCAGGAGTGGATGAAGTTGATGCCGGATTCCAAACCGCGGCGCAGGGCATCTCGCTTGAGTTCGGGCTTCTTGCGAGCTTCACTGCCGTACATCATGCCGAAGCAGATGGGGGAGACTTCCAGGTCCGTTCCTAAAATACGTCTGCGCTCCACATTACCTCGCTATCTTAAAAAGGAATCAAATGCAGGGAACTGGCTTCGTTAGCCGGGCGGCCGCGATCACCTCGGAAGCGGCGCTTCGGGATGAAGCAGTTCGGATTCTTGCAGCTAAGTATAGGAAATTCAAAAGCCATTTTCAATTTATTCTGGCAGCCAGACATCGGCTTTTGAGGCGCCGCGCTGGAGTGATCGGCAGGGCCGGGACTGGGGGCCAAAGGCCCGGACCTGGGCCCTATGCGCTGCCGGCGAAGGAGCACAGATTGAGCTCACAGAGCGCGGGGGTTGGGCACGAGCACGCCTGACCCTGGAATGCGTGATAGGTGTGGATATGTTCTTTGGCAGCGGCGCTCTCGTCGACCGCGAGCACGCCTTCGATCAGCAGCCAGCCGTGCAGGTCGAAGGCCTGGCGTTGCTCCTCGGTCAGTTCGGTCCCGGGCTGCTGCGGTCGGCCGAGATCTTTGTCGAAGACAAAGTAATTATCCGGATATTCCATGCTTTTCCCCTGGTTCAGTGGCATCTGCAACGCTCGCCTTTAGGGCGTCCACAAACCCCATTCGCTGGTTTTTTTCCACCGGGTTCGGCAGTTAGTACACGCACAAAAATAGCGCATCATCCAGCGCGGACGCGCGCCGACGTTGGCCGTGCCGTTGTGGCCGAAGAGCGGCTGAAAGAAGAGCACGTCGCCGCGTCTGGGCGCCAGTTCGAGGGGAGCGCCCAGGTCCAGCTTCGGGACGTCCTGGTTCAGATGGTAGAGATAGCGGTATTTGTCGGGATCGGCTTCGGCCAGGGCGCGGATCTGGCGCTGCGAGCCCGGCCACACTGCCGTCCCGCCGCCCCTTCGCTCGACATCGCTGAGGTAGATCAGGCTGGCGATCCGATACGGTCCGGGAAAGGTCCGGTGCATATGCTCTTTGGGAATGCCGTCGATGTGCGGTTTTGGCCAGGACCACTCGCCGCGGACCGGCACCTTGTTCTGGGTGTGTACCGCTCCGGGCGGATGCACGGCATCGGCGCCGACAAGTTCGGCCGTGGCGCGCAGATACTCGGGTGTCGCACAGGCCATCAGTTCGGGGTCCTGCAGACCGTTGTGTACCGAGAGTCCGTGCTCGGGCTGATGCACGGCGGCGCCGTCGCCGGCGCGCTGCCAGGTGGCGGGATTGTGCGGATTCATGCCCATGATCCGCCAGATT
>CAXFTV010000048.1:0-3254 GCA_964005845.1 uncultured bacterium | reverse complement strand
GAGAAAATACATGGGCATACTGAGCACATCTTTTCGCGCCCTGGTCCGGTCCCTGGGCCTGGAGCGCACCCCGATCTTGCCCCAGGCCGATCTGGTCCGGCAGCTCGAGGGCGAGAGTGCGCCCCTCGTCCTGGACGTGCGCACCGAGGCGGAGTTTGCCGCGGGACACGTGCCCGGGGCTTTAAATATCCCGCTCGACGAACTGCCCGGTCGGCTCGCAGAGCTGAACGCGGCAAAACCCATGGTCGTTTACTGAGAAGTGGGAGGCCGCGCGGGGCGCGCGGAAAAGCTGTTGCGAGAATCCGGTTTTGCCCACATTCAGCACCTCCAGGGCGATCTGCAGGCCTGGAGGCAGCGCGATTTGCCGTTGGAGAAGCCTGCGGAATAACCTGTGCATTCAGCAAACAACCGAAAGGAAATAGATCTTGGAAACCTACCGGGCCGCACCCCCCGACAACGCCGTAATCCTCTTCAACGGCAGCGACGCGGATAACTGGTCTACGCGCGCTGGTCAGCCGGCTGGCTGGAAGGTAGAGGACGATATTCTGCACGTGGTGCCTGGAACTGGGGACATAGTGAGCCGGGAGCGCTTTGGGGATTTTTTTCTCCACCTGGAGTTCCGCTGCCCGCACATGCCCGAGGCCACGGGCCAGGCCCGCGGCAACAGCGGCGTTTTTTTGCAGGGCCGCTACGAAATTCAGGTACTGGATTCGCATGGCATCGACATCCCGGGCATGGGAGATTGTGGCGCCATTTACAATCAGTTCGCCCCACTGGTCAACGCCAGCAAGCCGCCGCTGGAATGGCAGACCTACGACGTAATCTTCCGGGCGCCGCGCCTGCAGGGCGGCCAGGTCGAAGAAGGCGTGCGCCTGAGCGTATTGCACAATGGCGTGGCAATCCACAACAATATCCAGCTGCCGGGCGTGACCGGTGCCGCCTTTGACGAGGAAGTCGGCGAGCCCGGTCCACTGTTGCTACAGGATCACGGCAACCTGGTGGCCTACCGGAATATATGGACGGTGCCGTTGCCTCTGGAAGGTTCGGATACCTACGAGCCGCGCTAGCAATTTCCGTGTGCCGCCCATACTATTGCAGGAGGAGTCACCATGTTGAACCAGGAACAAGTCGACCAGTACCGGCGAGACGGCTACGCCGTGGCGGCGGATTTTTTAGACCCGGACGAAGTGGCCGGACTGCTGGATACCATTGCAGAAATCTGCCGCGGCAACACCCTGGCCGAGCACGATAAAGAGCGCATGGAAATGGAACCGGATCAGGCTCCCGAGGGCACGGCGGTGCGGCGGATTTACGAACCCTGCACCCACTACCCCTCGTTCAGCGACCTGTCCGAATCGGGCAAGTTGCTGGATGGCATCGAACAGCTGCTGGGCCCCGATCTGATTTACCACTACAGTAAAATCAATATGAAACCGGCTGAGATCGGTTCGGTGGTGGAGTGGCACCAGGACTTGTCCTACTACCCCCTGAGCAACCGGGATTCCCTGGCCGTGCTTTTCTATCTGGACGATACCAGCAAGGAGAATGGCTGTCTGCAGCTTTTGCCCGGGCGCCACAATGGACCCCTTCTCGGGCATGAGCGCGAGGGCTATTTCCAGGGCATGATAACCGAAGAAGTGGATGCCTCCGACGCCGCCTGCGCCGAGGGCAGCGCCGGCACTGCCGTCTTTATGAACTGCATGACCCCGCACGCTTCGACCACCAATCAGTCCGTGCGTCCGCGCCGCACGCTCATTCTCAGCTACCGGGCCGCCGATGCCTTTCCGATCTACTACGGTCCGCAGACCGATCGGGTCGAATCCTATGTGCGGCTGGTGCGGGGCAGTGCGTCTCCGACGGCGCGTTTTACCATGAGTGAATTCCCCATCCCGCAGTACAAGCGCAAGATCGCTTCGCTCTACGAACTCCAGGATTCCGCGCGCCGGGGAGAGACCTGAGCGCGGCCAGCCGACTCTGTGGACCGATTTTCCTCAGAAACCGACCTGAAATTCGCTCTGCAGCCGCGCGCAGCCCGGATTGGCGTTTCGCGACGACTTCTCAGACAATGGCTATGCGGACAGCAGTAGCGGTACCACGGTCAGGGGGCCGAGATTGCAGACGGAGATTGGTGATACTAGGAGGTTTTCTCCTCGATGCGGACCCTGGCGTAGCGCAGGGTATTGGGTCTGGAGGGGCTCATGCCTACCAGATCGATGATAGAGGAAGGCGCCGAGCCGCCGCGGACACTGCTGGTGAGGAAGGTGCCGGGCAGAGGCAGGGAAAAGGGTACGTCGGTCCAGTCGAGATGGTCCATGGCGGCTGAAAGTGCGGCCAGGCGGTAGACGTGGGTCGGCAGTTCGAGCGTGGATAGATTGTCCGAAAAGGCGGTTAGCAGCAAGAGTGTGCCGTTTTCGAGTAGATGGAAACGCGCCAGTTGGGGCCGTAGCGCGTCTGTGCCTTCCTCGACGCGGGACAGGGTGCGCCGGAGTTGGATTTTACCCTTGTGGAGGCGCAGGTACTCCAGGCTGTGAACGATCGGTTCGGCTGGAAAGAAGCGGTCCCGCAGACGGGCGTCAACGCTGGTTTCGCACCAGACCAGGTGGGCGGTGCCATCGGCATCCAGATGGATGTCGCCATTGCGCAGCTGGCCGGCAGTGGCATCGCGGTTGGCAATTTCGATCCAGGTGCAGAAGGGTGCGGCAGTAATATCCTCGGTGAAGGCGTAGAACAGGCGCCGAAAGACGTAGTCCCAATCGCGACCGGTGATCTCGCGTTTGGCCTCTTTCCAGGCGGCGACCGGCTCGACGATATCGCCGACGCCTAAAAAGTGCACGGCCCGGTCGCGCAGGAAAACATTGGGATAACAAAGTCGCAGCGGCTGGGGGGTGGGGTATTCGCCGCCCCAGGGCCAGGCAAGGGTGCCCAGTCCGCGCCACTTTCCCTCGCGGCCCAGAAAGGAAAGGTGCGCAACATCGTATCCGACGTTCTGCATGTAGAGGACTTCGTCGTTGTCACGATCGGCACTGACCGTGCGATAGGAATGTTCGCTAAAAGCGGGTTGTCCCTGCCACTGTGGTAGCTCCCGGACCGGCGCGGCGGACCAGTCGGTGGTGGCAAAGCGCGCAATGCTCGGCGCGGCCGGTCCGTTGTAGGTTCCCGGAGCGCTCAGCGTAGGGTTGGCCGAAACCAGCAGGTCGCCGTTGCCCAGCAGGGCGATCGGGGACGGCTCGCGGGTGCGGCCCGCAGAGTCGCGG
>CAXFTV010000047.1:0-4003 GCA_964005845.1 uncultured bacterium | reverse complement strand
CGCCCACGGCGGCGATTACCAGCTCGGCAAGGACGAACTTCTCGACGGCCGCAAGGCGCTGCAAAATCCTCCCTATGCGACAGCGCTGAGCGCCAGCGGTTACGCCGCCCTGTGCATCGACAGCTGGAATTTTGGCGAGCGCCGGGGACGCACCGAACACGATCTCTTTGCGCAGATGCTGTGGCAGGGTCAGGTGCTCTGGGGCATGATGGTCTACGACAGTGTGCGCGCCCTGGACTATCTGGTCTCGCGTGCGGATGTAGACGAGACGCGCATCGCCACCCTGGGCATCTCGATGGGCAGCACCATGGCCTGGTGGACGGCCGCACTCGATACCCGGATTAAGGTGTGCGTGGATCTGTGCTGCCTGACGGACTTCCAGGCCCTGATCGACTCGCAGGGGCTCGGCGGACACGGCATATACTACTATGTGCCGGCCCTACTCAAGCACTTCACCGCCGCTCAGATCAACGCCCTGATCGCGCCGCGCCCCCACCTGAGCCTGGCCGGCAACTACGACCGCCTCACCCCGATGTCCGGTCTGGAACGCATTGATGCCGAATTAAAACAGGTCTACCGAGACCTGGATGCGGACGCGGCCTGGGAACTCAAATGCTACGAGATCGGCCACTTCGAAACGGCGGCAATGCGCGCCGAAGTTATGCGTTTTTTGCACCGCTGGCTCTAAACAAAGAAACCGGGAGTTAGATAAAAACCATGCATATTATCGACTCGGGCTACGTCTACGACGGCCGCCGGGCCCCTGCCCATCAGCAGAACTGCGCCTTCACCACCATTTGCCGCATGCAGGACGGCACCATCATTGTCTCGGGGCGCTGGGGCAGCGCGCGCGATTCGCCGGATGGCCATGCCTGTATTTTCGCCAGCACCGACCACGGCACTCGATGGGAAAAACGCTACGATGGCTATGGGCGCCTGGACTGGGCCGAAATCCCGGGCGAAAACAAAGGCCTCACCTGTAGCGAACTGAGAGCGGGCGTCCTCACCGCCTCCTCGCTGTGGGTGGACCGCAGCGACCCCGATCTGCCCTTCATCAATCCGCAGACCCAGGGGCTGCTGCCCATGCGCATCATCCACACGACCTCGACGGATGGGGGCTATACCTGGGAAAAGCCGCGGCGCATGGAAACTGCGCCGCACCTGGCCGCATCGCCCTGTTCATCGTCCATTCTGATGCTGCCCGACGGCGTCCTCGCACAACCCTATGAGCACTGGAAGGAATACGACGACCCGCAACCGGGCCGTCCGGCTGCCCGCCTGCGGCTATCCGGCGACCAGGGCGCCACCTGGCCGAATTACGTGACGGTGGCACACGACCCCGACAATACCCTCGCCTACTGGGATCAGCGCCTGGCGCTCCATCCGCAGACGGGTCAGCTGGTGGCGATGTTCTGGACCCACGATTTCGTCGCCGGGACCGATCGCGACATCCACATCGCCTGGGGTTCGGCCGAGGGCAAAGAATGGTCGAGCCCCAGTTCTACCGGACTGCCGGGGCAGCACTGCCAGCCGCTGGCCCTGGGCGGAAACCAGCTGGTGGCGGCCTATACGCACCGGCGCGATCCCCCCGGCATCGCCCTCTCCATCAGCGACGATTTCGGCAAAACCTGGCGCCGGGACCAGGATCTGATGGTCTACGACAGCACCGCTGGAACAGAATCGGGAGCGGCTGCTTCACGGTCTCAGGCCGAATACTGGAGCGATATGGAATTGTGGCGCTTTGGCCACCCCCGGGCCGTACTCCTGCCCAACGGCGAGATCATGGTGGTATTTTACGCCGGAGACGATCGCGTCAAAAGCGCGCGCTGGGCGCGCATAGCGCGGTAAAAAAACCTTGCAATAGCAGAGGACACGACGGGCGGCGCAGCGGTTTTGAGACGACTGTTCAATGGAAATATCTGCGCACCAACTCCGCGTCCGGCTCCCGGCTCAATTTACCACCCAGGTAGGTGGCCAGAAACGAAACCAGCAACCCCCAAAGAATCGGATCCATGTTCAACACCCGCAGCGGCACATAGAAACTGCCATTGACCCAAATCCCCGCTGCATACAAACCCAGATGTGCCAGAAATCCTCCCGCCATTCCCGCCATACAACCCGCTGCTGTAGCCCGTGGCCAGTAGAGTGCAAAAACCATCGGGCCCAGAAAACAAGCGGCCAATCCGCTCCCCGCATAGACGATAATATCCTGCAGAAACTGCGGCGGATTAACCGAGGCCACCACCGCCCCCACACCGACACACACCGTGCACAAATAACTCAAACGGCGAATCCGCGCCTCGGCAATATCGGAACGCAGGTTGCGCTGGTACACGTCGCGCACCAGAGCCGAAGAGATCATCAGCAGAAAGCTATCTACCGTCGACATGACCGCCGCGAAAGGCGCGGCCACCAACAACCCCCCCAGCCAGGCCACCCCGGCGTTGTCGGTCAGAAACACCACCATGGCCGGCATGATGCGGTCGGACTCGGCTTCCATCCCGGGCAGCAAGATCCGGGCGCAGCAGAAAATGATAATCAGCGGGAAATAGATCAGCGAGTAGTGCAGTGCCACAGTACACATAGAAAAGCGCAACGTGCGGGTGCTGTTGAACGCCATCAGCCGCACGAAATTGCTGGGCTGGCCGGTGCCGGCAATTGCCCACATGAAGAAAAACGACACCGCCAGACTCAAGGGCAGAAAGCCCTCCGCCGCACCCCGGCTCGGCCCCGGTCCGCCGACATAGCTCCCCGGCTTATCCGCCCCGTAGGCATAAGGTGCGGTGGCAATATCGGCGACCCGCACCCCCGCGTGCGCCACAAAACGCTCGTCCTCGGCAAGCAGGCGCTCGACTTCTTCGGGCGTTACAATCTGCAAAACCGCTACACCTGCGGCCCGCCCGCCGGCGGGAATCAGCGCCGCATCCACCGTCCGCAGCACTTTTTCTCCGCTGCGCAGCCAGACCCCCGCCGGCACCGCGTAGTCCGCCGCCGCTTGCTGTTCCAATTGCAACGTCGCCGTACCGCGCTCGGGCGGCAGCATCTGGGCCAGCTGCCGCGTCGCCCGCTCCAGCCCGCCGACCTGACTCAGCGCCAGCGGCAGCAGCAACACCACTCCGATCACCATTACCAGCCCCTGCAGCACATCGGTCCACACCACCGCATGGAACCCCCCGTATGCCGTGTACAGCACGACTACGAGGCCAAAGATCATCAGGCAGAGCAAGTAATCCGGGGGCGCCCCGGCGAAATAACCTTTTTCTCCCACCACCTTGCCCAGGGACTGGGCCGTCTGGTGGAAAAAGTCGACGCTGCCCAGCAAGGTCTTGAGAATCAGACTCCCCGCCTTGAACTGCGCCACCAGGCCAAAAATCATAAAAAATACGATCAACGCGGTCGCCATAAGCCCAAAGGCCGGACTCTGGAAGCGGTCCCTGAGCACATCGGGCACCGTGATCGAGTTCGCAATCCGCGCCACCTGATTGATCCGCTTGCCGATTAATCCCATCATGCAGATCGGCACCACCATATAGCTGCCGATCCACAGCGCCAGGACCCAGCCATGGGTGTAAATCTTGGACGGAAAACCCGTAAAGCTGCCGCCCGAGGCACTGGTGGCGGCAAAGGTCAGCGCAAAAGCCCAGATGCCCAGAGAGCGGCTGCCCAGGAAATACTCGCTGAGGAAGCTGCGTTCCCGCAGCAGCTTATTGGCCAACCAGGCCAGACCGAATACCACCAGGATATAGACGAGAAAGGTGTAGAGCGCCGCATTCCCCTCACTCATGCCTTGTCTCCTTCGCCCAGGTCGTCATCGGCCATATAGAAAAGGCAAAACCAGAAGGTGAAAATATTGGCCAGCATCCAGGGAACGACGATGCCCCAGAACACCCAGACGGGTACTCCCCAGACGGTCTCCAGTGCGGCACCATCGAGTCCATAGCCCTTGATATAGCAATAGGGCACGGCCCATAGCAGTGCCAGAATCCACACCGCGAAAATAATG